>NZ_PJAP01000283.1:0-11438 GCF_002836795.1 Shewanella sp. 11B5
CTAAAGTCATCCACATCTACGGCTAAAGTAGGCAGATGTTCTAGCATCGAAGTTGGCGCTAACGCAACGGTTTCAGTGCCACTCACGACTGGGGATAAATGCAGCTTTTTCGCAACCACTTTGATGCCTTGATCGCGCCAGTTAGGATAAAAATCGATACGCCCTTCAAACTGTTGTGAATCAGCATCAACGCGCCACACATGTTCAGTGGGTTGAGCATCAAAATGCAGTTTATCAAATGATTGTCCCAATACATTTAATTGGCCGATGTTGGCATGAATACCGGCTAATGTGGGAAATGCAGGTGCTTTAGCGTCAATCGATGAGGTGGTATTTTGTTGTGCCGCAACACCAGGTAGCTCTGCAGTCGATAATATACGGTCGCGTACCGATGAGGTGATCACTTCAGGTTCTGCGGTAGCACTAAAGCGATTAATAAGCGGAAGCCATTGCGCTAAATCCACTTTTGGCATATCTAAATGTAGATGCCCTTGTTGCTTATTTAAGTTATCACCTAGTCTAAAGTGACGACCAATCATGACATCATAAAAGGCAAGCTGACTGCCACTATCAGCATTAAATCCGCCCCAAAACTCCACATCATTACCCAGTTTAATGCTCAATGATGATTGTTTGTTATCGCCAATAAGATCTGCGCTCAGTTTTCTCGGCTCGTCTGCCGATTTTTGATAAGGCATCGGTAAATCCAATGACGTACCGATAAGATCAGAATTAGCGGAGACTTGTAAACTATAACCACTTGGGTCAAAAATCATGGTTAACCCGCCATTCCAGTCTAGTTGTCCATGATACGTTTCTGTCAGTGGGTTATCTAAACTGGCAGGCAGAGCATCAAGATCCCATTTACCACGCATATCGACATTCAATGCTAAATTGCTGTTGTATTTTCCGGTTTTTACGCTAAACGTTAACGGTTGCTGAAATAATCGAGCCTTAATATTTTTACCTTCAATCAATTGATTCACAAAGCTCACTTGCCCAGATACACCCTGTAAATCTAAGCCGGGTGTGTTAATAAACACTGGATTATTATTAAGGGTAACTTGGCCTTTAATTAATTGTTCACCCCCTTCATATAAGGGAATGGAAAGATCTAATGTGGTATTAATTTGCTTTTGGATCTGCACCACGTCTAACGTTGCCCCGACAGAATCCTGCAATGAAGAAGCATTAATCACCTTAGTGGCGGCTTGCGCATCGGTAGTGATATCAGCTTCAACTCTTAATAAAGATTCTTTACCAAGATGTGGAATAGAAACTCGTGCACCATCCACCACCACGTTATCGAGTTTGCCCTGGTCAATATGCAAATCCATCATGTCATTTTCAAACAATGCAGAAAGCGTTAGCGAACTAACGGCAGGCCAATCTGGTTGGAATTTAAAGATGCCTTTATCAAGGGTAAAGTCGGCTTGAAATACGCCACTGCTGTCTTGATAAGGGTAATCGCCTAATGCACCATGCCAAACAACTTGCGCATCGTTAATCTGCCCTGCCACTAAACCATCATTAAGGTAGGTGGTTAAATTAGGGCTCATCGCCATTAATGGAAAATAACGCCCAAGATGGGAAACATCATTTATAGTGACATGGGCCGCTAAGCCCATATGTGTTTGTTGGGAAAACTCAAGATTCAAACCGGCTTGCAGGGCAATATCATCATTAATAAATTCAATGTTGGGTACTGTTAAACGTTGCTCGCCGAGATTATAACGCCCCGTAATTGGGCTGCCGCGCATTGCAATTGGTTGACTAAAATCACCGCTAAAATCGAGCGAATATTCCTGCTCTGGTAATGCAAATTCAAGTTGATTATTGGCCCAGGTTAATTGAGCATCAACAGGGCTAATGCCAGGTATTGATTGATAAGGTTGCCACTGTAACTGCTGTAACTCGACTTTGGCGATAATAGGTTTGTCGGCCGATTTATACAGCCTCATCGGCCCAATTAGCCCTTGAGGATTGAGTTGTTGCCAAATGTTCACTTGCTGCTTACCCAAATCGGGCACTAACGGCAACATTGGGGTTAAGTTTGCAGGAACAATCTGGTTAGCATAACCAAAAAAATCCCCCTCGCGAGTACCTATGGCCAACGTCAATGATGGCCAAGTTTGATCGTTAGTTGATAAATCTAAATCGTGACTGTCGATTTTCCAGCCATCGGTTTGTGGGGTCCATTGCAATGAACCAGAGTTAATAGCAAACTTTTGCTGAGTGTCGGCATCGCGCCATTGTAGCCAACTCGGTTTAAAAACCAATATACCATCACGAATTTGACGATTGGCGAATGTCATCCACGCATCGAGGTTTATCACACCTTGAAATTCAATATTATCAGTGTTTGTTTGAGCGGTATGCTGCCTAGAAGCCCATTCACCTAAGTCTAATGAGTCTGCGGTAACATAAAGCTGGCCTGCTACAGTATCGGGTTGATAACCATCACCAGTAAGGTCAATGCGTAATGTTAATTGTTCTTGCTGCGACTTAAGTCGATCGACGTGGATCATACCTTGTGCTTGGTGACGATTAGCGGTGTTTTGCCATAGCAGATTATCGATAAAAATTGGTTGATAAGCATGTTGCTTACTCACCAGTTGTAAGGACGCGTCGGTAATTGAAAAATGCCCCAGCTGTTCTAATAACAAACCATATAACCAATCAAGATTAGCTTTATCGCCCACTGTAGGCTGGCCATCACTAGCCGTTAACTCATCAAGGTTTAACGCCACTTTAACGCCATCAAATACCACAGTTTCAATCTGTGGGCTTAAGGTGAAAAGCGACTGCCAAAAATCGAGTTTGATATGCACATTTTCGCTAATAACGGTAATCGGTAGATTATCTTGTGGCGGTAAGACTAAATTATTAACGGTAAGTGCTGGCCCAAAAGCTTGCCACTCTGCACTCAGTTTATCCATCTGCACATGCAGTTGGTATTCGCTTTCAAGATAATGAATTAACTCAGTACGGACTTCAGGAATATGAGGCAATAAACCACGAATAAGGCTCACTACCAGTGCAAAAAGCACCAGCGCGATAGCCAAAATTTGCCAACATAATCTGTTGATAGTTACTGCCTGAGTTGTCGACACTACATCATCACCACATCATATTTACTTTGAATGTATAACGGTTCATTTTGCAAACGAATACGCTTACCAATGTAGACTTCTAATTCTGCCAGCAAATGCGATTCATCACCACTAAAGCTCATATACACCGCCGGCGAGCAATAAAGCAAAAATTCATCGGCTTTATATGCTCGGTCTAAACGGATAATCTCTCGAAAAATTTCATAAGACACGGTTTCAATCGTTTTCATGGTGCCGGTGCCTTTACAGGAAGGGCATTCACCACACACCACATGCTCTAAACTTTCGCGAGTACGTTTACGGGTCATTTCCACTAAACCTAAGCCCGAAAAACCACTGACACTGGTTTTGACGCGATCTAACGCCAATGCTGCATTTAAGCTTTCTAGCACCCTCGCTTGGTGTTCCTTACTTAACATATCGATAAAGTCGATAATGATAATCCCACCCAAATTACGTAATCGTAGTTGTCTTGCAATTGCTTGAGTGGCTTCAAGATTAGTATTGAAAATGGTTTCTTCTAAATTGCGATGGCCAACAAATGCGCCGGTATTAATGTCGACGGTTGTCATGGCTTCAGTTTGGTCAATAATTAAATAACCGCCAGACTTGAGTTCAACTTTACGGCCCAAAGCCCGTTGAACTTCGTTTTCAACATCGTACAATTCAAAGATAGGTGCAGGGCCAGCATAATGCTCAATTTTATCCGCAATTTCAGGCATAAACTCTTGAACAAACTGTTGCAGTTCGGCATAAGTTCGGCGCGAATCGACTTGAATATGGTCAAGTTCGGTTCCGACAAAATCACGAATGATCCGCACTGGTAAGGCTAAGTCTTGATACAGTAATGTGACGCCTTTACGCTTACGACGTTCGCTGACTTTAGCCCACACCCGGCGTAAAAAAGCCGCATCTTGAGCAAGCTCATCTTCACCCACATTTTCCGCAGCGGTACGAATAATAAAGCCGCCGTCATCATCAACATAAGGGAGAGTAATATTTTTAAGGCGTTGCCGTTCGTCTTCAAGCTCAATACGTTGTGATACGCCTACATGGCTAGAGCCAGGCATAAAGACTAAATAACGTGAGGGTAAGGTAATGTCAGTAGTGAGGCGGGCGCCTTTGGTACCGAGTGGGTCTTTGACCACTTGCACCATAATGTCTTGCCCTTGACGCACGAGCTCAGCAATATCACGCACCACAAAGTTGCCTTTTTCGACATCAGCAACACATTCAGTATGAGGAACAATATCTGAGGCATGTAAGAAAGCGGCTTTATCTAAGCCAATATCCACAAACGCGGCTTGCATACCTGGGAGGACACGGCTAATTTTACCTTTATAAATATTGCCGACCAAACCTCGTTTCATACGACGTTCGATATGCACTTCTTGTAAAACACCATGCTCGACTAATGCTACACGCGCTTCTGTTGGCGTGACATTGATAAGTAATTCTGTGCCTTTTTTACGTTGTGCTTTTATGTTCATAAGCCACCAGTATTCGGGTCATGCTCCAATCGTAATATTGACAGCAGTTGCACCACCGTAGATGACCGATTAAAGCAAAGGTTAAGTTTGCTGCATCATGCAGGCTAATAATTCACGTGTTTCAACTAACGGTAGACCGACCACAGCAGAGTAACTGCCAGTAATTGATTTAACAAAACAACCACCCAGTGCTTGTATGCCGTAGGCACCAGCCTTGTCCATTGGTTCACCCGAGCCAACATAAGCATCTATGTCTGCCGCAGATAATTCACAAAAGCTCACTTGGGTACGACATAGTCGGTTAAAGGTATGTTCACCGTCTGTTAATGCTACCGCGGTCATCACTTCGTGAGTTTGACCGGATAATAATGCCAGCATACGCTTGGCATCATTTTGATCTATTGGTTTGCCTAATATCAGACCATTTAACACCACTATCGTATCAGACCCCAGAACTTGAGGCTTAACCACATGACTGCTAAGCGCTAGACCCGCTTGGGCTTTTTCAAGTGCGAGGCGACATACATATTGCTCTGCGGTTTCAGTCGACAAAGGTGTTTCATCAATATTGGGTGCGACGAGCTGAAATGAAAAGTCGAGATGACTAAATCCTGCTTGTGCCAATAATTCTTTTCTTCTTGGTGATGTTGAAGCCAGTACCCATGCCATCGGTTATTTACTCTAATTAGTGTACATTAAAATCATACTCACTTTAGTGTGTATGGATTAACGTACTTTATAATGGCGGCGCATATTGCGTAACACCCAAAACACCCACCACCAAATAAATAAACTCGAAATAGCGGGTAAAAACATGTCCACATTAAATGGGGCTGCGCCAACAACAACAAACTGCACCCAAAATATCACTGCATGATAAATACAAATAAAACATGCAACTAGTAACGACTGTTGCCAGCGAGGATAGTTACGTAACTGTTGGCACAACAACACCACAATATAAATCACTAATGATAATGCTAATGAACGGATCCCAAGATGAGCTCCCAACAACACATCAAGCATCACCCCTAACAACCACGCAGTGAGAATACTGTAACGATGCGGTAGCGCCATGGCCCAATACATCATCACCATCAATAGCCAATCCGGTCGCCAGGCTTCTACCATTTTTGGCAACGGCATAATCTGAAACATCATCCCGATGAATAAGGTCAGCCATACCACTAAGCGACCATTTGCAATATGTGCGCTCATTGGTTTACCTCGCTTGTTACTGGTGTAGTGGTTGTTTCTACGGGTTGAGGTTGGGGTTGGGGTTCTGAAGAATTTGCAGTGGCAGCTGCTTTATCTGCCGCTTCTTTTATTAATTCTTGTACGTCATTAGGCAGCGTAAACGGTTTGGTTTCATCAGGCCAAATAAGCAACACGTATCGAATACGATCTAGCGCTGCCAAAGGTTGAGCATAAATCACGGCATAACTCTGGCCATCATCACGCGACACACTAATAACACGCGCGACGGGATACCCTTCAGGAAAACGATTACCCAAGCCTGAAGTAACTAATAAATCACCCACTATAATGTCAGTACTTTTAGCCACATGACGTAGTTCAATTTGATCAATATCACCCATGCCATTCGCTATTGCCCGCACATCGTTACGGGTAACGCGTACCGGAATACCATGCGTGGTATCTGACACCATCAATACTCGACTGGTAAACTCACTCACTTCAACCACCTGCCCCACAACACCTTGAGCATCAACTACAGGTTGACCAACATAAATGCCGGTTTGCGAACCATGATTTAACACCACAAATTGACGAAATGGGTCACTGGCAACTTCCATGACCTCAGCCACCATTTTACGAGAATCCATGTGCACAGGCGAACCAAGTAATGCGCGTAAACGCTCATTTTCTTGGCGTACATGCTCAAAACGTTGTAAACGTTCTGACATAACCAGTTGTTGGCGTAATAATTCTTTGTTTTGCAGTTCAAGCATATTGCGGGTGGCAAATGCCTCGGCCGACCAGTCGAGCATCACCCCTGGCACATTGGCTAAATACTGTAGAGGACTTAATACTGAGGATAAAGATTGGCGTATAGGATCTAGGCGATTATTGGTCATAAGTAATGCCACCGACAATATAATTGCCAGTGTCAATCTAAATTGACTCGAGACGCCACGAACGAAAATTGGTTTCATAAATTGTTCGCAACTTTGTTAACCCATAAAACGTCATTAACAAAGCCGCTCAGCAGTTGATAATTAGTTCTCTTCAGAGAACAAATCACCACCGTGCATATCAATCATTTCAAGGGCTTTACCACCACCACGAGCTACACAAGTCAGTGGATCGTCAGCAACCATAACGGGAATACCCGTTTCTTGCATTAATAAACGGTCTAGGTCACGTAATAACGCTCCACCGCCAGTTAATACCATGCCACGTTCAGAGATATCTGAAGCTAGTTCTGGAGGTGATTGCTCAAGGGCAACCATTACCGCGCTCACAATGCCAGATAACGGCTCTTGTAATGCTTCTAGGATTTCGTTGCTGTTTAAGGTGAAACTTCTTGGCACACCTTCAGCAAGGTTACGACCGCGCACTTCAATTTCAAGCACTTCGTCACCAGGGTATGCGGTACCAATAGTATGCTTAATACGTTCAGCGGTTGCTTCACCAATTAAACTACCGTAGTTACGGCGCACATAATTGATAATAGCATCGTCAAACTTATCTCCACCGATACGCACTGATGAAGAATACACCACGCCATTCAATGAAATAATCGCGACTTCGGTAGTACCACCACCAATATCGACAACCATAGAACCGGTCGCTTCAGATACGGGCAAACCTGCACCAATCGCCGCAGCCATTGGCTCTTCGATTAGGTAAACTTCACGAGCACCAGCGCCCATCGCTGATTCACGAATAGCACGGCGTTCAACTTGAGTCGCGCCTACCGGAACACACACGAGTACACGAGGACTAGGACGGAAGAAACTGTTATTGTGCACTTGTTTGATAAAGTGCTGAAGCATTTTCTCGGTAACATAAAAATCGGCAATTACGCCGTCTTTCATTGGACGAATAGCTTGAATATTACCAGGCGTTCTGCCTAGCATTTGTTTTGCCTCTCTACCGACTGCAGCAACTGACTTTGGCCCATTGCTATTGCGTTCGCCGCGAATGGCAACCACTGAGGGTTCGTTCAACACGATGCCTTCATCGCGAACATAAATAAGAGTGTTTGCCGTACCTAAATCGATGGATAGGTCGTTAGAAAAAATGCCGCGCAGCTTTTTGAACATGTATCAGGCCTGTATTCTGTGAAATCAGAAGAAGAAAAATCAGCTAACTTTATCAATGACACCCCCATTCTACAAGACCGAACAGGTTAACAATTGCTAATCTGACGTTTTTTTTTATAAAAGTATCTAAAAAAATGCTAATCGGTCAAATTTAATCCTAAAAAGCGTAAAAGAGATGCTTTTTTATTCGGATTATTGACTCACCTCACGCCAATAAATGATCTTATCATGTCCTCGGTAGCGACCAAAGTACGCACTTGCTCTTGGATCATAGAGTTGAGTCGGACTTGCTTGGTCCCAATACCACTTAAGCCAATTCTCCACTTGTAGCGGTGCAGTCACTTGACCCCGATATGCTGCAGAACCGGTGTTTTGCCATAATAAAGGGAGCTGACCACTTGTCATCGGAATGTTCACGGTACTGTTGCCATCACTGCGGGTAACCGTTTGACCAGAAGTTAATAATGGTGTGTATATTTCGCTGCCATCAAGCGGATCGATAACTTGAGTACAGCTATCACTAATGTTCGTTACCCAAGTACTACCATTCCAATATTGGGCATACGTTGGCATGCGTAAAATTTCATTTTCAGGGCCATAAGTATTGTCCATCACCACTCTGCCATGACGAAAATCCTGAGTCGACAACAGTTTCGCGCTGCAGTTACTATTATCAGCACAAATAGCACTGCTGTTGGCTCGCATATCTGGTGATGCAATAAACGACAAGTCACCATCATTATCAAAAGCTTGCACACCAATAGCTAACTGACTAAATGGTCCATCAACACTTGGGGACACTGTACGACTAAAATTAGCTTGATAAGATAATCCTACGTTTGCTTCACCCAACGCCCAAGACCCAGCATTAATAGGTAGAGTGCTTAATCTGCCACTCAAATCTACACCATTGTTAATGTTTTCACCCACAAGGTTTGCAGTACCTTTAGCAAAAGCACCTTGATAATTTTTGGTGATATAAGTACCGGTATTAAATGCGCTCAAAGTCAACGTCAGGCCAAAAGGTTGATCCATATAAGTAAAGCTACCGCAAGATGGCACCACACTTGAACTACTCACAACAAATCGGTCTGGCACAAAGCGACCCATGGTAGGTGATACAGCGAGTGGAATATCATGAAAATTCGAACCCAAATAGCCAAGTGGTGGGTTAGCGGTAAACTGAAACACACCAACTTCGGTTACCGACTGAGACACGGTATTACTGTTAGTGGTTTGCGCAACATGATTGTATCGCGATGAGCCCACAGCACCCAACACTCCTCCGAGCGGATCAATCAATTGATGGCCTAACTCAATTTTTTCATGGGCGTAATTAGGGGTATTTACATTATCGCAGTAATTTGTGTCACCATCCACTTCCCATGCTTTGCCTTGAATAATTAGATCAAATGACTCGCCTGCTTTTTTATATGGATTATAAATACCGTTATTTTTAGACCACTGTGCAGCATTATCTTTGGGGGTAACGCATAAACCTACCGGAAAGCTCACAAACTGATCTGAACCAACCATCACCAAGCCTTGTTCATCACCTGTGCCAGTAAACTTTGCATCTAGCTGCATTTTTCCTGCATCTGGATAGTTAACAATAATATCTGCTTTACCTTCTGCATCAAATGCCAACGCAAGCGTGGTTGCTGCACTACTCTGTTTACCCACCACGGTACTATTTACTGTTAATGACTGGCCATTAATTGGATTGATGGGGTCGATATAAGAGCTCCAAAAATTGACATTTTTAGTGGCTTTGGAAAACAGAGGTACGCACTGTTGAGTGATATCTGAGGTTTTCACTGCACTAATAGTAATGTTGTCAGTTGGCTTGTTTGCCAGCTTATCTGGCACAGCAAAAATAAAACCGCTTTCGGCAAAGCTTAAGGTACAACTTGCTGTAGTTAGCCCTCCCGAACCACGACGGCACAAGGTGTTACTGCCTGCTATGGTTGAAGGAATGGAAGATGTCACCCCAATAGTGGTTGGCGTAGTCACATTGTTGCGTAAAGCGACCGTTGCACTGCCATTTTCAAACCTCACTACATTTGTTTTACTACCGTCGACATACCAAGCACCATTGGAATTAGGAGTAAGCGACAAATTAGCCTCTACGGGATCAGTAAACAAATTACATACCGCATCTTTACAGGCTCTGACCGTCATAGTTTCGGCCTTACAGGTGAATGGTGAATTTGTATAGTCAAACTCAAAATGATGAATTTGTTGACCGACCGGATTGGATTTAAGGGCACAAACCTTAAAGTTATCCATCTCATGATTATTATTGGAACCACCCGTAGAGCCAGTTATAGATAAGTAAAAATCTTTAGGGACAGGAGCTTGCCCCGAGAAACTTAATGCATCAAAAGGAGCGATTAAAGTCACGAAGTCAGCTGGATTACCTCTATTAAATGTATCACGCAGCACTGACACCATGGCTTTACCTGGTGTTCGCGAATCGATGATGATTTTATATTTATGGTTTGGCTGAGCACTGGCCGTATTGCGCACATCAATTCTGGGGGAAATGTTGGCATTAGTACCTGTTAGATATTGGTAATTTGTGCCTGAGGAACCACGGATAGCCACCGCTTGACTTCTAAAGCCTGGTCCACCCACTTTACCTTCGTTGGGGCTAGAAAAATTACCATACTCATCCAGTGCGATACCTAACCAACCACCAGCAAAACCGGGAGTGCCGTTGTTGCGCTGTGCATATCCTAAAGCGCCACCAAAACTACCTGGCTGAGGGGTAATACTAGCGTCAGAAAGAATAATAGCTATACCATCAGCTCCAGTGCCCGACTGGCTCGACCAGGCATAATAGTCAAACTCCAGCTCAACGAGGTTATCTGCTGCGGGAAACAATCGCTGATAAGTACTTGATGTTGCTTGATTGCCTCGAGCAGAGGTAAAACGCAGACGTCCTTCCTCTATTGCAGGCGGCAATGAAGAACCCAACACCTTGAGCGCCCAATCATCACCGACATCAGTGCGATTAAAATCGTCGGTAAAACACGTTAAGGTGTCTACTTTTTTCTCAAAAGCCACAAAACTGTAATTCTCCCAACGATGTTTGCGGTCGCTATCTCTAAAAGTATCTTCGTCAACGACCATACTCACTTTGTCGTTAGTCAACTGACAACGACGAAGCCAGCCGCCATCGCCACCTAAGCGGCTGTTTTTACCCGCAACTAATATAGGGACTCCCTTAAAGCCAATTAAAGGCGTGGTATAACGACATTGATCACTAATATCTTTGGTACCATTATCTGTAAAGGTTTGCGCTTTGCCAAAGTGATAATTAGTACTTTCACCATTCAATGTCATCGTGCCATCGCCTGATTCCAATACTAAATAGCCAATAGTCTCATTTTCAATTTGATTATTGTTCAAATCACCTGGTTGGCATTTTCTATTGTTACTTCTGACCTCTGAAGTATCTAACGCAAGTTGTATACCTGACTTGGTAAATTCTGACGTGCTAGTGAACCAACAATTATTATTTTTAGTTTGGATTTGATTTA
>NZ_PJAP01000396.1:0-5245 GCF_002836795.1 Shewanella sp. 11B5
CTTCTTCTCCCAAATTAATTTGTGCAACAGCAGTTTTCCAAAAATGCTGTTGTTTTTGATGTTCATATGGAGATGTGATTTGTTTTGTCATCATTATGTACTCATTTATGAAAGCTAACAGGGCAATTATTATATTATTTAAATATTTAGCAAATTTTGTGCCAGTGAAGTTTTAGAGCATGTTAAGCGAATATACATTCTGACTGGCTATGTCCTAATTCCACAAAGAAAGGCACTCACCAACTAAGCCGCTTGATCTTTGATCTTCCCCCCCCCAGAGTAGAGAATTAGTTGACTATCGTTAATCTTAGAAAGTTCTTTGGCTACAAATTATTCATTAGTGCCTTCTGGAAGAAAAGGTTTAACAGCTGAATCTTTTTGAGTGAGCATGTCGAATGACTGCAAGCGGGCTAAAAAATCGGCTTTCCGATTTTGATTAGCATGTTCTGACGAATTTAAAATATTAACCATTTGCAACTTCAGCGCTTCAGGCATTTCGGTTAGAAGTTCTTCTAACTGATTATCGACTTTAGACTTTTGAGGTTTAGTTTGTAGGTTAGTAACTTTCTTGAGGTTCATTACACAATACTTCCATGTTTTAGCTTTAATAGAAAACTATTGGAAATACGCCTAAATGTCCATGATTGGGTTCAAACTATCGAAAAGCGGAGTTTTGAAGAATGCTTAAAAAAATTCCAAAAAAGTGGTTTCCAGAGGCGGCACATAGGCGGCACAACTTTTGACGATTTTAGTAAGCGTTTGATTTTTAAGGTAAAAAGAGGTGTTATGGTCTCCCCACAGGGACTCGAACCCCGATCGGCCGCTTAGGAGGCGGCTGCTCTATCCTGTTGAGCTATAGAGAGACCCTGTGATTATACTGAGTTTATAATCGAATTAAACCTTTTATATTTAATTGCTTGATTAATAACCAACTAATTCATAATCGCCTTACTCTTATCGATTAGCACTTAGCACTTAGCACTTAGCTCTTAGCTCTTAGCTCTTAGCTCTTAGCACTTAGCTCTTAGCTCTTAGCACTTAGCTCTTAGCACTTAGCTCTTAGCTCTTAGCACTTAGCTCTTAGCACTTAGCTCTTAGCACTTAGCTCTTAGCACTTAGCTCTTAGCACTTAGCTCTTAGCTCTTAGCTCTTAGCTCTTAGCACTTAGCTCTTAGCTCTTAGCACTTAGCACTTAGCACTTAGTTTGGAACAATTAGCTTCTAGTAACCAATCATTAGTTCTTAATCGCAATGTCGTTCACTTGAATATTGTCAGCGCTGTCGATGCCGTCAAATATTGCGGTTGAGCTGTCTTCGGTAACTTGTTCGATAACCACATTGGCACGGCTTTTTGTGGCTATGGCACGCATGGAATTAAATCTGTCTGGGATATTCTTTTGTAATACGATTTGGAACTTATCACCCATTTTAACACCATTTTTACGGCCTAAATTGATGATAATACGATCCCCTTGCCTGGCGACAATTTGGCCTAATAATGGGCGACAGTTTAACTGCTTATCCAGCGACATCACGCTTTGCTGTAAAATATCACTGATCGCCTGACCATAAGATGATCGCCAAAAGCGCTGGTTAGCAGGTGAGACGATTTCTTGTCTTTCAAATTCCCAAGGCGCTGAGGTGGCGAATGATTCTGACCACACCACTTCACCGCTGATCCCGTGGTAAAGGGTTAATTTAAATATAAACTGTCTTAGTGGATCATCCTCGACAAAGCCCATGTAACTGCTTTGAGCTGGTTCGGTCGAAATATCAATGATTTCAGGTTGCAGCAGATACTGGCTGTCGGTGATTTCGCCTAACCAACTGGGAATACGATATCCTTTAAAGTTGACCAGTTGATTGGTGTTATCAATTTTTTCATCTGCATGCAGTCGCGCAAAACTGTATCGCGACTGCGCATTGATAGCTTTACCTAATTGCTCGGTGATCCGCTCTTCAAAGTGAGCTAATTGGCCATAACGCAACTGTTCGCGTTCTTGTAAATAGGCTTGTGGCAACATAATCGCGGCCTTGAGAGACTGGCTTTTACATTGAGCGTTAGGTTCTTGTTCGCTGAGTTCAAGCTGTAATACCACGGTGATGGTGTGTTGGCTGATCATTTCACTCATTAATTCAACGTTATTGGCCGATCCCATCCGCTGAATTTGAAAAGTATCTTGAGTAAGCCGACCTTGGTTGACTTGCTGTTCGCTGGAAAAATTAACCCCGGCTTTTAAGCTAGCATAATTTAACGCTTGGCTTATGGCATCTTCACGGGCTTTATCTATATCGCCATTAACGATTTTAGCCTTACCAGTCACTTCAATTTGTTCAGCCAATACCGACGAAGTTATACACAATGCACTCACGCATAGCATTGCTATTACGGCAAGGTGATTGAAGGTTTTTGTTCGGATAACAGGGCTGTGTCGGATCAACATACAATGTCCTAATGTCAAAAAATCGTCTATTTTGCACAATTGTGTAAATTCAGCTTACTCTATTTTAATCAAAGCAAAAATTGTGCCGACTCACTATATTAGTGGTTATTTTCGATGTTGCACTATTACAGTAAAGCTTTTAACGCATTTGCCGATATAAAGACAACAATAAGAAAGAGTACATAATTGGCCTTAGTTATCGATGTACAAGGCGATTAAATGACTCATTTATACCCAGACTAGCGGCATTATTTGTTAGAGGAATTATTATGATTAACAGGCTTTTTATCTCCACGGTCATGCTTGCGTCGTTATCGTTAGCGGCATGCACCCAAACGCCTAATGCTGCCAATAACCTTGCCTTTAGTAATAACGGTAAATTTGTCAAAATCGTCGACGAAGATGAGGTTTATCACGATAAGCTGGCTTATGATATTCAGGCTGCGGGAATATCACCCAAAGGCCAAGTGAATGTGTGGGCAGAAAAGTTAGTTAACGAGTTAGTGTTACAAAACGACGCCTTACGCCCAGATCAACCACTGCTGATTTCTACGCCAGTGATGACCAGTAATTTCAATACGACCAATGAATTAGCATTACAGTTACAACAAGGATTACTCGCGGCGTTCCACGCTCATGAATTTAACTTAGTCGATTTAAATGTGGCGACAAATTTGCGCGCCACAGAACAAGGCGAGTTTATGTTGAGCCGCAACTGGGAACTGTTACGTGCAGATTTACCGGTTTCACACGTATTAGTGTCAACCATGACCCTAACCCCTGAAGGTATTGTGTTTAACGGCCGAGTGGTTAATGTGACTAATAATCGCGTCCTTTCAGCGGTGCAATCATTTGTGGCAGCATCGAGCTTATCAGGTTATTTACAGCCCTCTGAAATGATTGAATCACGCAATGGTTTACTGTATCGCCACGAAAATAAGGGCGACAGTCGTTACACCGTATTAGGAGATAAGCTATGAAGTCGTTGATGTTAATTATGCTATTGCTGCTAACTGGCTGTGTGAGCAAAGATAAATATGTTCAGTGGGAAACCGAAGCGCCAGCTTCATTCCCAACACTAACGGCAATTGGTTATGCCCCGTTGGCGACCCAACCCAGTAAAGAGCCATCACATCGTATTTTAATGGCGATGCAAGCTTCAAAAATTGCCGCTTACCGAGAGTTGGCTGAGCAAGTATATGGACAAAAGATTTCGGCAAATAGCGACGTAAGTGAGTGGTTATTAACTGACGACAACGTTAAGTCTAGCGTGAGTGGGATTATTCGCGGCGCTAAAGTGGTTAAGACCTACCCTTCTGGTGAATTTTATGTCACAGAGCTAGCACTCGATTTTAAACAAGTATGGCAGTTGTACGAACAACAAAATCGCCCTAAAAGAGTAAAAGAAGTTACTTACTTTTAATTGAACATTTACGAGATCTTGCGGCTAAATTGGAACATGTCGATTGATCGTTATTAATTACCGATTATTGATTGCTGATTAACATTTACGCTACCTTGTTGATATAAAAATGCCGCTGACATCAGCGGCATTTTTTATTGTATGACATTAACATTTATCATTAAAACGTCAGTTTGAACACTAAACCGAATGCGGCTTGGTTTTCCATGTCTTCAGTAACGTCCGGATAACTTAACTCCATTTCGCCACCAAAATAATAACCAGCATACGCATTAAGACTAACATTAGTCGTTGCTTGCCAGCCTGCGCGAGCAAAGCCTACCCATTCTTCTACTTCAATGGTTTTGTCATCGTCTGCAATTAAAAAACGTTCTGTTCGCTTTGAACTACCCACACCGAAATTCCAGTCACGGTTATACTGATAACTTAACTCTAATCCTGCAGGACCACTAAAACCAGCTTGGAACGGGTTAGCAAGTACCCACTTATCGTTTATCTGCCAACGTACGGCTAAGTAGGGTACGGTGCGCACTTCTGAAATATCATTTAAGTATGCAACACCAAAGCCCAGCATATTGCCGGAATCAAAGCGGTACATGCCCGAGGCAACGACACCATAACTTTGCGCATTTGAAGATGACGCTGTATCGGCATAGGCGTATTGCAGTTTGGGTGCTATAAGGAACATCCAATGATTATCAAGACGATAAGATAACGATAAACCAGCACTGTATTGATGTATGGTTGACCAAGGTTGAATCGTTGAACGTAAAGGAGTGTTTTGGTTCATATCCCAGTCATAATCGAGATTATCGTAGCCTAGATTTGCCCCAATTGACCACTGACGATTGAGTGGCATGCTGGCCGAAAAACTGGTCTTCCAAGCATCACGCTGTAACTGATTAGGGTTATTGCTATCAGCCCCAACATTAGCGGTACCCGTTGATGTACGAGCCACAGTAAGCGAAAATGGTGAACGTTCTGGCGCTGCTAAAGCATGCTGACTTAACAACAGTCCCGATGCTAGCAAAATTGACAACGCTGATGTACTCAATGATTTTGGCTGAATTACGTTAACGTTATAAAGCGTCATATCGATCTGCTTCCCTTCAAATAATGAGATAAGTTAACTATTACTTTGGGTTAATTACACCTTGGATTAATAGTAACTTAGATTAATTACAATAATACTGTTACCGCGCCAATTAAGTTCAACTTTTGATGGCTTATTTTACGTCAACTTGGTGGGCTCGCAAAAACATCCCGGCAGTATCTTGTAAGTATTGTTGTCTGGTTGTCAGTAAATCACCTATTTCTAAGCCTAACTCTAGACGTAATTTTAGTTCGCCAAATAACATTAAACATAGTCTAACTGCGCT
>NZ_PJAP01000397.1:0-5243 GCF_002836795.1 Shewanella sp. 11B5
ATCCCGCTGTTGAAAAACAACACAATTTCGATACCACCAGAAATGCTAATGTCTTGGCAAACTACAGTAGACCTCATCGCTAAGGTCGCTAAAGTGCCGGCATCATTAATCATGAAACTGCATGCAGATGAAATGGAAGTATTTGTTGCCAACAATAACACCGACAGCCCATATTCTCCTGGGATGAAGGACAAGCTGGGTCATGGCTTATATTGTGAATCAGTCATTGAGCAACAAACTGAATTACATGTTGAAAATGCATTAACCGATACTCGTTGGCGCCAAAATCCAGATCTTGCTGTTGGTATGATTTCGTATTACGGCTTACCGCTCAATTGGCCTAACGGCGAGGCCTTTGGCACCATTTGTGTACTCGACAAAAAAGCAAAAGGTTACTCAGCCGATCTTGTTATGCTGTTGGAATGCTTTCGTAAAAATGTTGAAAGTAATTTAGAAATACTCGATCAAAAGGAAAAGCTGGCACAAGCTAATTTACAATTAGAAACCCATATTGCACAGCGCACTTTTGAATTAGAAAAGCTTAACAATGATTTAATGCAAGAAATCGACTCACGAATAGCGGCAGAAAAACTACTCGATATTCAACAACGTTTCGACACTGTCACCGGCTTACCCAAATTCAACCAGCTCGAAACGATGTTTAATCAACTGACGACTAAAAATGAATTTACCAGTATTTCGGTAGTCCATTTCAGCATCACAAACTTAAAAGTCATTCAAGACGGTTTAGGTTATGACATGAGTGAAAAAGTGCGTAATTTAGTGGCTCAGAAGCTTCAGCGCTTTATTACTAATAACGCCTACCTTGCTACTGTCAGTGAAACCACATTCTGCATCGTCATTTCCACCAAGAAACAGCTATATGCCGATAAGATGGCGGCTTTTTGCAGTCGTTTATGTCAACATTTTGCTCAAGTTATCCATGTTGATGACTTCCCAGCATCCATTACCACCGCAATAGGCGTATCATTTTATCCTAACGATGGTAGTTGTTTTATGGAGCTCTCCAGAAAATCCAGCGCAGCACTTTCACACTGTGAAATAAGTAATAACAATGGCTATAAGTTTTTTAACCCCAAAATGGAATCCGAACTCTCTAATCGTATACAAATGGAGTCATTATTAAGAGGTGCGCTTAACCGCGATGAGCTGTCGTTAAATTACCAACCTTTTGTCGACACCCAAAGCCAAAATGTTATTGGTGCCGAAGTACTTATCAGGTGGTATAACCCAACTTTAGGTCAAGTGTCACCGGTCGACTTTATTGAAAATGCTGAACAATCTGGACAGATCATTGAAATCGGTTATTTTGTGTTGAGAAATGCGTTGAAACAATTAGCTTACTGGCGCGAATTATATAACCGAGACTTTTACCTAGCGATTAATATTTCTCCTGTACAGCTCAAAGATAGTTACTTGATAGATAAGATTGTGCAACTGCTGGAGTTATATAAAATACCTGGCAACTTACTTGAAATAGAACTAACAGAGAATGCGTTTATACACGATGCTACACATGCCCAAGAAATATTAAATAAGTTACACCATCATGGGATCCGGTTGTCTTTAGATGATTTTGGTACCGGCTATTCATCACTCAGTTATTTGCAAAACTACCCGTTTAATTCGGTTAAAATTGATCGCAGTTTTATTCGTAATCTTGAAACTTCAGAACAAAGCCGACAGTTAGTTAACACCATGATCGCCATGGCAAATGATTTACAATTATCGTTGGTAGCAGAAGGGGTTGAAAATCAATTCCAAGCCGATTTTGTGGCTAAACAAGGTGCCAACATATGGCAGGGTTATCATTTGGGGAAACCTGTAGATGCCAATGATTTTGCCCAGCAATACTTAATTCCCTCAATGACACCTCTATTTTAATCTACTGCATGTGTCGCAATAGTTCCGCACTCAACGAGTACCGTATAAGCCGACCGATACAAAGTCGGCTTGTATTTACTACGGTAAGCCGTATCACATTTTTAACTGCACATTCGAAGTCATTTTAGTCGAGCACGCCAATACAAAACCTGCAGCGATTTCTTCAGCGGTTAATGCCATTTTGCTAGACGATACAGTAGTGCCTGAAACAACCTGACATTTACATGCACCACATACACCCGTTCGGCAAGCCGCAATCATCGGTAATTTTGCAGACTCTATGCCATCAAGTAGGCTTTGATCGCCAGTTAACTGCACCTGCTTATCACCAATACTCAGCATAAACCGTTCTGTTGATGGATTACTGTCTAGTGCCGCTTTTAAGCCTAGAGCGCTACTTGCGCCAAAGCTTTCTTGATTAAACTGACTCATATCAAATTCGGCAGCTTCAAGCATTAATTTTACCGCAGCCATGTAGGGTTCTGGTCCACATACAAACACCGTACGCTGTTGATAATCTGGTACTAATTTGACTAAGGTTTCTAAACTTAAGCGCCCACCTTCGCAACCTGTAGAAGTATGTTTATCGGTTAACTCTTGCTTATTACTGTCTGACTCAAGTACATAATTAAGATTAAAACTCGGGCTTCGTGATGCCATTGACGCCATCGAATCGGCAAACATAATGTCATGAACCGTTTTGGCACTGTGTACAAAGGCAATATCACTGTCGGTAGTGGTATCGCAAAGCCAGCGCGACATAGAATGCATAGGTGTGACACCACAACCAGCACTTAACAATAAGTATTTATCGGCTTCAATGTCGATCAAGTTAAATATTCCATCAGGGCCAGTAACCGTCACTTCATCGCCAACATTGAGCGACTCAGTTAAGTAATTAGACACCAAACCACCAGCGATTTTTTTAACCGTAACCACTAACGAAAATGGTCGTGAAGGTGACGATGAAATAGTGTAACTGCGGTAAACCTTGTCGCCATTAATGTCGAGTTTAAAGGTAATAAACTGTCCCGGTTTAAAATTAAACTTAACCGGTTCAATCCCTTGAAATCGAAAACTCACCACATCATGGGTTTCATTCCATTTTTCAACACAACAAAGTTGCACCTCACCTCGTTGCCAGTTCTCAGCAGCCAAAAGTGCTTTCGAGCCTGTCAACGCAGGTGGTTGCACCGTAGGCGTGCTCTTGAAAACAGGGGCCTCGATAACAGGAGTCACCTTTTTTGCCGCTTGGGCAGAAAGCGCTTGTGAAAATGAAAAACCAATTGAGGGAGTACTACTCATTTTGACACCTTTAACGCAGTAAAAAACACAGAGCGCGATATGAAAATCTCATATCGCCTGTAATCGTTATCGTGCAAATACGGGTAACATAAATGCACGATTTTTAGGGCTAATTACGCCACGTTCATCATGGCTTTTAAGTCTGACTCAACATCGGTAGTGCCACGTAAACCAAACTGTTGCTCTAAAATATTCATTAGATTTTCAGATAAAAACGCTGGCGCAGTAGGTCCTGTACGGATGTTTTTCACGCCAAGCGATAACAAGGTTAATAGCACCACAATCGCTTTTTGCTCAAACCACGACAACACTAGGCTCAGCGGTAAATCATTAAGGTCACACTCAAAAATATCTTTTAACGCTAACGCTAACTGAATAGCAGAATAGGCATCGTTACATTGGCCCACATCAAGTAAACGTGGCACACCATTGATGTCACCAAAGTCTAATTTATTGAACTTGTACTTACCGCAACCTAAGGTCAAAATAATTGAATCGTCAGGCACAGATTTAGCTAAATCGGTAAAGTAATTACGTTCTAACTTGTCACCATCACAACCACCAATTAAGAAGAAGTGCTTAATAGAACCATTTTTAACGTTTTCAACTACGGTTGGTGCAGCTGCCATTAAGGCGTTACGGGCAAAACCGATGGTGATCATGTGTGGAATTTCATCATAAGCAAAACCTTCAAGTTCAAGGGCTTTGTTAATCACTTCGCTGAAATCATCACCTTCAACGTGAGTTACACCAGGCCAACCTACGATACTGCGGGTATAAATACGGTCAGAGTACTCACCCACAGTAGGGTCGATAATACAGTTTGAGGTCATCACTACTGCACCTGGGAAAGTGGCAAATTCTTTTTGCTGATTCTGCCAAGCGCCGCCGTAGTTGCCGACTAAATGCGAGTATTTTTTAAATGATGGGTAAGCAAGTGCTGGTAACATTTCGCCGTGAGTAAAGACATTAATGCCCTTGCCTGCGGTTTGCTCAAGAATAAGCTCTAGATCTTTCATGTCGTGACCAGACACTAAAATCGCTTTACCTTTAACAGATTTGGTATTCACTTGTGTTGGCTCAGGATGGCCAAAAGAGGTGGTTTCGCCTAAATCTAACATCGCCATAATGCGGTAGTTTAATTGGCCAATTGCCATTGCAGTAGCAAATAACTTGTCAGCATCAACAGAGTCTTCGCCTAAGAATGCCATGATTTTATGGAACTCAGCAGCCACATCGACATCAGTTTGATCTAATACGCGAGCATGCTCCATATAAGCCGCTGCGCCTTTTAAGCCATATAGGCATAATAAACGTAAGCCTAAAATGTCTTCATTTACGCCTCCGCCGTTAAGCAGTGCAATTGGCGCCTGGGCTAAAATCTCAGGTTTTGAGGTAGCAAGTAATAACTCACCTTGGCCGCTCACCATTTCTGGCTCGACACCTTGGCCTTTACAAGCAGCAATGTAAGCCGCTTTTAATTGGTCGCGATACGTTTGTGCCTGGTAGGCATAATCAATTAAGCGTTCATCGTCGAAGTTTACGTTAGTTAACGTGGCAAAAAAGGCTTTAGGCACAAAAGTGTCAATGTCGTTGTCTACAATGCCAAACTCACGCGCTTTAACTGCATAAGCCGACACGCCTTGCAGCATATAGATTAATAAATCTTGAATATCAGACGTCGACGCTAACTTGCCGCACATACCTTGCGAGTAACTACAGCCATTGCCTTCTGGTGTTCTAATGGTTTGCTCACATTGCACACAAAACATAACTCTACTCCTCAAATATTATTCATGTATAAATTTTACATGTTAGAAGCGAGTTTACTCTTTACACTGTAAATCAAAACCCGTTTTTGGTAGCAATGTTAGATTTTATGAGCCACATCACCTTCAGCAATCGCTAATATTGATTGGTATTTATTGAATGAAAACGAAGGGTATGGCGCGCTAAAATCAATATCTATAGCGACATAATGAACATGAATATAGGGAAAATAACGTAGCTAGAGTCAGTAAGACATCATTAAC
>NZ_PJAP01000398.1:0-5243 GCF_002836795.1 Shewanella sp. 11B5
TTGCTGTCTGGCTTAGTATTTAATTTATGATTTCCAACTTTTCATATAAATACTATACATGCAATTCATGTATCCATTTTAAATACCTAATAAAGCTAATTCATTTGCATTATCTCTTTTCCGTGAGAGAGTTTATATTTAACCTCACCACCGAAACAAAACTTGCTCTATTAGAATTTTTGAATGAAAAATCACCATTTTCAACATAAAATGCTATCTGTTGTAGATAAAATGTAACTGATGCTTGCTTATAGTGGGCTGATAATACAATATTTAACCTCAACTCGGGTTAAGATGTGGGTTATGTAAGGCAAAATGACAACATGCGGCCTATTTCATATCAAACTTGTCATTTGTTTTGCTAACAAGGCGCAGTCTCTTATTACTAGCGGCGCCAATAGCTAGCCTATTGCAAGTCAATGCAACACAGTTAGCGAGACAAAGGGCTGTTTGATAACCATTTATTATCCCTAGCTGAGGTTATTTACCATTGAGTTCGTTTTTCTTCACTGTATTTAGCGGATTAACGATCCTGTTTTAGGAATAATGCTAGAATAATGGCTGTGCTGTTAGTTTTTATGACGGCAATGTACTTTGGTTTATGTGGCGATATGCGGCATAATCATCCCGAATCAATACCTATAACAAGAGCTTTTGGCCTTCTGAATGATGCAAATAGAACAAAGAATTTTAATTGTCGGTACCCCATCAGAGCGCGTGACTCGTTTGTGCTGCATTTTCGAATTTCTAGGTGAACAGTGCGAAATTGTCTCTAATGAATCTTTTTTAGCCCTGATTGAGCAATCTCGGTATCGCGCTGTTGTCATAGTTGATGAAAACATCAGCGTCGAGAGTATTAAAAACATAGCCGCTATAGTGCCTTGGCAACCGATGTTGTTATTAGGCGATACCGATATCAATTTATCCAACATGCTCGGCACAATTGAAGAGCCGATAAATTACCCGCAATTGACTGAACTGCTGCATTTTTGCCAAGTTTTTGGCCAAGCCAAGCGAGAACACACTTTAACCAGTGGCAACCAAACCAAACTATTCCGAAGCTTAGTCGGGCGCAGTGAAGGTATTGCTAAAGTCCGCCATTTGATTAACCAAGTATCAAGCTCTGATGCGACAGTATTAGTACTGGGTCAATCGGGGACCGGTAAAGAGGTTGTAGCACGTAATATTCATTATTTATCTGAACGACGAGATGGACCGTTTATCCCGGTCAATTGTGGTGCGATTCCTGCTGAATTACTTGAAAGTGAATTGTTTGGCCATGAAAAAGGCTCTTTCACTGGGGCTATATCATCTCGTAAAGGCCGTTTTGAATTGGCTGAAGGTGGCACGCTCTTTTTAGATGAAATTGGTGATATGCCGCTGCAAATGCAAGTTAAGTTGTTACGTGTGTTGCAAGAAAAGGTATTTGAACGTGTTGGTGGCAGTAAAACAATTGCTACCGATGTGCGTATCGTTGCCGCAACGCATCGCGATCTTGAAACCATGATTGTAGATAACTCATTTCGAGAAGATTTATATTATCGACTCAATGTGTTCCCAATTGAGATGCCAGGATTAAGTGAGCGTCGTGACGATGTGCCGCTACTATTGCATGAATTAGTTAGCCGAGTATTTAATGAAGGCCGCGGTAAGGTTCGTTTCACTCAACGTGCGATTGAATCGTTAAAAGAACACCCTTGGTCTGGTAATGTGCGAGAGTTATCAAACTTGGTCGAGCGTTTAACGATCTTATTCCCTGGTGGATTAGTCGACGTTAATGATTTACCGCATAAGTACCGTTATATAGAGGTACCAGAATATTGCGTTGAAATCAGTGAAGAACAATTAGAGCGCGATGCTTTAGCTTCAATATTCAGTGATGAAGAGCCTGTTGAAATACCTGAAACGCGTTTCCCTAGTGAATTGCCGCCAGAAGGGGTTAATTTAAAAGATTTACTAGCGGAATTAGAAATTGACATGATCCGTCAAGCGCTTGAGCAGCAAGATAGTGTTGTAGCAAGAGCTGCTGAAATGTTGGGTATTCGTCGTACAACATTAGTCGAAAAAATGCGTAAATATGGTTTGAGTAAAGACTAGACCATTATCTGAATTTTGGATTTTATAAAAACACACCCTCAGGTGTGTTTTTTCGTTTTATCAGTAACTGAAAAATTAATGATCTCATGTTTCTAGTGCTTGAGATAATAGCTTGGCACTGCAAATGTTTTTAACTTTAGAAGTAATATATTGTTACCGCTAGATAGTATTGTGATTAAGTAGTTTTATTGTTAGCTGGCCGAATATTGGTTTTGCAAGATGTGGTAAGGCCAATGAACTAAACTCATAAGTATGTTGCTTTATCACTGGCTTAAAACACGGTCTGCCGATGCTTCTATTACTATAAGAAATTGCTTGGCACAGTAAATGCATTCAGCTAATCAAATGTTATTTTTTTGACGGAGCGACCATGTATTTAGCACGAGCGTTAACACATACAGATCATTCAGACTATGAGTTACCTGCGTCAGCTTCGTCTATCACTACAACTGATACAGAGGCGGAATCGCCAGCTATTGGGATTAATTCAGTTCAGCAGCGTAATGTGAACTTTGCAACCAACTTAGCAACTAACTTAGCCACTAATTCTGCCACTCCCGTTATCAGTACTTATTCTAGTAAGGCCGCCAATATGTCAAATCAAATGGCGCATATTCTTCAAGCCATGCCATCTGGTGTGGTGATCCTTGATGGTGACGGTGTGGTTACGTTAGCCAACCCTGTTGCAACCGAACTATTAGGACGACCTCTGCAGGGGGCTCGTTGGTTTGATATTATTCATCGCGCTTTTGCCCCACAAGATGATGACGGCCATGAAGTGTCGCTTAAAAATGGTCGACGAGTAAAATTGGCTATTACGCCATTAGCGCCTGAACCTGGGCAGTTGATTGTGTTAACCGATCTCACTGAGACGCGTTTATTGCAGAAAAACTTGTCTCATTTACAACGTTTATCGGCATTAGGCAAAATGGTGGCGACATTAGCACATCAGGTGCGCACCCCATTGTCTGCAGCTTTGCTGTATGCCTCTAATCTTGCTAGCCCTAAATTATCTGATTCTGCTAGGTCTAAGTTTCAATCTAAATTGGTCGACCGGCTTAACGAGCTAGAACGTCAAGTTAATGACATGTTGCTAATGGCAAGGGGGCGTCAAGATGGGATGGCTGAATCAGTCTCAATGGATGAAATCATTAACCAAGTGATGGCTAGCTGCGAACCGATTGCAGATAAAAAACACTGTCAGCTAGTTGTGGAAGATACTTCACATTCATTGATGCTTGCCAATGCGAATGCTCTCAGTTCTGCCGTTAATAATTTAGTGATGAATAGCATTGAAGCGGGCGCAACAAAAATAAAAGTCAGTGCCAGCGAAACACCAGATGGGCTATTGTTAGATGTCATCGATAATGGCAAAGGGCTCGAGCCGTCAATGCAACAACAAATTCTTGAACCCTTTTTTACCACTAAAAGCCAAGGTACTGGTTTAGGCTTAGCGGTTGTGCAGTCGGTAGTGCGTAACCATGGCGGACAAATTCAATTGTCGTGTAAGCCGGGTATGGGTTGCCATATTAGGTTGAGCTTTCCACACATGAACAAAGCAAGTGATCAGGAGGTGATGCATGGCTGAAGCAAATATTCTATTAGTTGAGGATGATGCTGCCTTACGTGAGGCATTGCTTGATACCCTCATGCTTGCCCATTACGACTGTGTAGATGTAGGTAGTGCTGAAGAGGCCATTCTGGCCTTGAAAGCAAACCATTTTGATATGGTGATTAGCGATGTGCAGATGGACGGTATTGGTGGTATCGGGTTGTTGGGTTATTTACAACAGCATCAACCTAAACTGCCAGTATTGTTAATGACCGCTTATGCCACTATTAACAGTGCCGTGAATGCGATGAAATTAGGTGCCGTGGATTATTTGGCTAAACCGTTTGCGCCTGAAGTGTTATTGAATCAGGTGTCACGTTATTTACCTTTAAAACAAAATCATGATAAGCCTGTGGTCGCTGATGAGAAAAGTTTAGCGCTGTTGTCGCTGGCTCAGCGGGTAGCAGTATCTGATGCATCGGTAATGATTATGGGTCCTAGTGGCTCAGGTAAAGAAGTGTTAGCGCGCTATATTCACCAACATAGTCAACGCCATGATCAACCGTTTATTGCGATTAACTGCGCTGCAATCCCAGAAAACATGTTAGAAGCCACTTTATTTGGTTACGAGAAAGGTGCATTTACTGGCGCTTATCAAGCCTGCCCAGGTAAGTTTGAACAAGCCCAAGGCGGCACTATATTACTTGATGAAATATCTGAGATGGAACTTGGCTTACAAGCTAAATTGCTCAGGGTATTACAAGAGCGCGAAGTAGAGCGTTTAGGTGGCCGTAAAACCATTAAACTTGATGTGCGAGTGTTGGCAACCTCAAACAGAGATTTAAAAGCGATGGCGACCTCTGGTGAGTTTAGGGAAGATTTATACTACCGAATTAATGTGTTTCCGTTAACGTGGCCAGCGCTGCATCAGCGTCCTGCTGATATATTACCGCTTGCACGGCATTTGCTGATTAAACATGCTAAAGCATTTAATATGGCTTCTGTGCCTAAGCTTGATGATGCTGCCACTCGGCGTTTATTGACTCATCGATGGCCTGGTAACGTGCGCGAGTTAGATAATGTTATTCAACGAGCGCTAATATTACGGGTTAATGATGATATTGGTGTCAATGACATTATTTTAGATTCTGCCGATGTGAGTTTAGTTTCAACTGAATGTGTTGATGCGGATAAGCCAGCCGAAGTTGACGGTTTAGGTGACGAACTAAAAGCCCAAGAACATGTCATTATTTTAGAAACTCTAAATCAATGTCAGGGCAGTCGGAAAATGGTCGCTGAAAAACTCGGTATAAGCGCCCGTACGCTACGTTATAAAATGGCCAAAATGCGTGATATGGGTATTCAATTACCTGCTTAACGTAAATGCCGTCAACTAATTGTTAGTTAACGTTATGATTTTATAGCCTAATAAGGCTATTGTTTATCGTTCATCTACGCAAAAGTAACCTGTTTTATTTAATGGAGAGGTTACTTTTGCTTGTGCTACCCCCCCCTGTTATCGACTAATCTTCCACTAATTGTAATACTGGCACCTAAATTGCTTTAACTCTTTATCAGTTATTGTTGTCGTCAA
>NZ_PJAP01000399.1:0-5231 GCF_002836795.1 Shewanella sp. 11B5
CAAATTTAAAATCATGTTCATCAGTAGGGTTTTTTAAATTAACTTCTTTAAAATCAGATGGTTGAAGTTTTGTTTTTGAGATTTTTAATATTAAAAAACACATACAATAGATGGCGATAAATAAAGATCTTGATCCCGAATAAATCATTTTTAAATTAAAAATCACAGATCTAATAATACCTCCAAAGTAATAGTTCGTATTTTTGTTAATTCAAATTACACTTTAAATGCAAACTAATTAACACAAACGTTAACAAATCATAAAATAATTAACTGTAAGGCCAAGATGATGAACAAATGTATTATCACTACGTTACTTTGTGGGATATTCGCTTTCGCGTGCTTATCTCTCTCAGTTCAGGCGGCCCCCTGGAATCAACTCACTGGTGAACAACTAGAACAGCAACTGACGGAGAAATTTGCTCAAGGTAATTACTCTAACAAAGGTGCCGACTCTTGCCTGATGTGTCATAAGAAAAATGACAAGGTCATGGCGATATTCGATAGCGTGCACGGTAGCCCGAGCCAACAGGGTTCGCCTATGGCGGGTCTGCAATGCGAAGCCTGTCATGGCCCGTTAGGTGCGCATAACAAAGGCGGTAAGGAGCCGATGATCGCCTTTGGCAAAGAGAGCAAGCTTTCCGCTCAAAGTCAGAACAGTGTCTGCCTAGGTTGCCATAACGATCCTAAGCAGATGGCATGGCATAGCAGCAGCCACAATTTAGACGAGGTGGCCTGCAGCGATTGTCATAATATCCACACCGACAACGATCCGGTTATGGACAAGCTTACGGTTAATGACACCTGTACCTCTTGCCACACGCAGCAAAAATCTGACATGAATAAGCGCTCATCTCACCCGATGAAGTGGGATCAAATGACCTGTATCGATTGTCATAATCCACACGGTTCTATGAGTGAAAGTGCGCTGAATCACGCCACTGTGAATGACACTTGTTATAGCTGTCATGGCGAAAAACGTGGCCCTGTTTTATGGGAGCATGCGCCAGTGACAGAAAATTGTGCCAACTGTCATAACCCCCATGGCAGCGTTAACGAAGCCATGCTCACCCAAAGAGCACCACAACTGTGTCAGCAATGTCATATGGATGATGGTCATGCAAGCCGTGTTGTACAACAAAGCGGAAGTGATGCGTTTGGCGGCGGTAAGAGTTGCCTCAATTGTCATAGCCAGATCCATGGCTCCAATCACCCAGCCGGCAGCAAGCTGCAGCGCTAATTAGGAGTAACTCAAATGAGATTCAAATTTAACCTCATCACGTTATCACTTCTCGCTATATCTGGCGCGATAACGGGCTCTGCAATGGCGGCTGACTTTGGCGTGAACAAGGCCAATACCAGTACCGTTAACCAACAAGTATTTCAGTGTAAGCGTTGCCCTCAAGTTGCTGGTTATATCGGCACCATCGGGGTCAATGCCGCGTATATTGACAGTGATGACATTCACTCCGGTAATGCGTTCGGTACCGACAATGACGGGGCTAATGGCAGTGTGGATGCCGATTTACATTATCGAAATACCGCAGGCTATAAAGCCAAGTTTCAGGCACACCAATTAGGTTTGGATAACGGCTTTGCTCATCTTGAAGCGGGAAAGTCAGGCCACTATAAACTGGTTGCCGATTATCAACAGCTAACCCGTTATCAGTCTGGCGATGCACGCAGTCAGTTATGGTACAAAGACGGCGTACTGACACCGAGTGAGCATACTCAAATTCAGGAGCTCTCGCTGCAGAGGAATAAAGCTGGCTTGGGTTTGAGCTATGGCCAAGACTTTTATCAGGCTTATGTGCGTTATGAGCACGAGAATAAAACCGGTTACCAGAGCAGTAGTATTGTCACTCCGCGTCCAGTTAATTTTGGCCTGCCAGTCGATGCCAACACTGATAACCTCACCGCGGGTTTGTCATTGTCTGGCGATAGTTGGACTACCAACCTGAATTATTTCGTGAGCCAGTATAAAAACGATGTTGACGCGTTAAGTCTTCCTTATCTGTATGACGTTTTTGCACCTGCTCCAGACAATCAGGCTCATCAAATTAGCTTGTCTGGCCAATATCAATTAAACCGCACCGTTATGAGTGGTCGCTTGGCATCGGGCAAGATGACCCAAGATGATAATTTGATTCAAATGTCGGGTAATCCACTGCAAAACTGGGACGGAGAAGTCGATACCTTAGACGGCAAGCTGTCTGTCACTTCGCTGCTAAGTAACAAGCTCAGACTCGGCGGCAGTGTCGATTACAGCAAGCGTGACAATAAGGGATCGGTATGGGAATTCGCTCAATATGAAGTTAACGGGATCTCGGGGGCATTTAAACAGAATATCCCTTTAGACACCGAACGCCGCGGCCTCAAGCTTAATGCCAGTTACCGCCTAAGCAGTGACTATCGCTTACAGGCTGGCTATGACCGCAAAGAGATGGAGCGCAGTTATGGTGACCGTGAACAGACCAATGATGACGCCCTATGGGCCAAGCTCAATGTCCGTGCATTGGATGACATCAAGCTTAAGTTTAAGGCCAGCCTCGATAACCGTGGAGGCAGCGAATATCAAACTAGCGAACTGACGTCATCAGAAACGAATCCTTTGCTTCGCAAATATTACCTGGCTGATAGAAAGCGCACTGCCTTCGAAGCCAAGTTTAATCACACCCCAACGTCGTGGCTCAGTGTGGATATGACCGCCCGCTATGCCAAAGATGATTATAACGAGACTCAACTGGGTCTGACCGAATCTGAAGACTACGGTTATGACATCAATCTTGGGCTGCAGCTGAATGCACACCTATCTGGCTATGCCTTTGCTGGTCAGCAGTGGATCGACGCTGCACAAGCTGGCAGTCAGGGTTTCTCAAGCCCTGACTGGTTCGCCGATATCGAAGATGAGTTTATTAATCTGGGGGTTGGTTTCAACTATAGCGGGCTGCTTGAAGACAGGCTCAGCCTAGGCGGCGACTACTTATTTGCTAACTCTGCCAGCAACACGCTGGTCACCTATGACGTTACCACGCCACAGGGGGATTACACCTCTTTCAACCATAGTCTCAAACTGCATGCGAACTACGCATTAAGCGAAGAGATGGCGTTAAAGCTGGCTTACCAGTATGAGCGCTATTACGACACCGATTATGCGCAAATTGATGTCAATACAGTTCCAGGACTGACCACCTTAGGTAGCCTGAACCATAACTATAACGCGCACCAAGTGATGTTGTCGTTTAGCTACCAGCTGCGCTAATGCAAACAGTGCTAATCATAACTGCAATGAGGAAAAGATAATGGAACGCAGAAGTTTCTTAAAAATGAGTGCCGCACTAAGTTGCGTAGCAACGGTTTCAGGCTGTAACTCAAGCTCTAAAGATGTTGAAGTAGTGCCGCCTACGCCACCAGTTGCCGGTGAAAAACTCAATTGGTCGGCTTGTTTGGTTAACTGTGGATCTAACTGTCCGGTACAGGTTTTTTCTACCGATGGGGTGATTACCCGGGTAGAGTCTCAATTTACCACCACAGATAAGTACGGCGACCATGATGTGCGCGCTTGCCCACGGGGACGCTCTTTGCGTAAACGTGTTTATGCACCTGATCGTCTGAAATACCCAATGAAGCGTGTTGGTCCTCGTGGTAGCGGACAATTTGAGCGGATTAGCTGGGATGAAGCCCTGGATCTTGTCGCTGAAAAACTGCAAGGCACTATAGATCAGTACGGTAATGAATCGATTCACTTCACCTATAACTCGGGTGCACGTTATCACTTCTCCGGTAAGCAATGTCTGTATCGCTTAATGAACCTTAAGGGCGGTTATCTTAACGCTTATGGCGATTATAGCTGGTCACAAATTTATGAAGCAGCCGGACAAACATATGGCTCTGCAGGCCCTGGCTGGCAAGGAAGTAGTGTGTCTGAAATGCAAAACTCAGACTTAGTGCTGATGGTTGGTTACAACCCATCCGAAATCCGCATGAGTGGTTCGGGCGAAGCCTATGACTTCTTGGTGCAGAAACAAAAGCATAACTTTAAAACTATCTTGATTGATCCACGTTACACCGACTCTGCCGTAGGTAAAGAAGATCAGTGGCTGGCAATTCGTCCGGGTACCGACGCGGCGCTATTCGAAGCCTTAGCCTATGAATGGATCACCACTAACACCGTTAATCAGGCCTTCCTGGATAAATACTGTGTCGGTTATGACGAGAAAACCATGCCTGAAGGCGTTGGATATGAAGAGAGCTACAAGGCGTATATTCTCGATAACGCGAAAGTTGGCGACTTAACTCCGGGTGTTAATGCTAAAACGCCAGAGTGGGCTGCTGCTATTACCGGTATCGAAGCTCATCTCATTGTCGAATTGGCCCGCGAACTGGCTGCGGCTCGTGCACCTTTCATTCAAATTGCCGCCTCGCTAAACCGTCAGGCTGCTGGTGAAAACAACACCCGTGCGGGTTACATGCTACCCATCCTGTTAGGTCAATTGGGTCTGCCGGGCACTAACTGTGGTGGTTTGTGTAAGGGCTCTTCTTTACACGCACCATCAATGCCTACTGGCTCAAACCCAGTGAAGAAAGCGATATCATTCTTTACCTTCACTCAGGCCATCGAAGACGGCAAAAACATGACCGTTCTGTCCGATGGAGTACAAGGTGTCGACCTTGATGAAGCGGGTGACGGTAAGTTGGATACTGATATTAAGGCGATTATCAACTACGGTGGTAATGCCCTAATTAACCAACACTCTGAAGTGCGTAAAACAGAGAAGCTACTCCAGGATGAAACTAAATGTGAATTTATCCTAGTGGTCGACAACTGGATGACACCCAGTGCTAAGTTTGCCGATGTTTTATTGCCAGACGTGTCATGGCTTGAATCAGAAGACTTAGTTAACCAAAGTTACGCCGCAGGTGATACCGCCTCCTTGGTACAGATGAGCAGCAGTGTCGACCCTATGTTCGAGAGCCGTCCTATCTATGAGGTCTGTGTCGACTTAGCAAGACGCATGGGAGTTGAAGCCGAGTTTACCGAAGGTAAGAGTCGCAAAGATTGGCTGGATCAATTCTATGCCGAATCTAAAGAGGCTACCCCAGAATTACCAGCAAAAGAGGTGATGCTCACACAGGGTATCTATCGCAAATATTTGCCGAACGGGGGTTATATCGTACTGGAAGATTTCCGTACCGATCCCGATGCCAATCCACTCGGCACACCCTCTGGA
>NZ_PJAP01000400.1:0-5230 GCF_002836795.1 Shewanella sp. 11B5
ATGAATTTATATGTGATCAAGTTAACCTTATCCACCTAAAGACTAGGTTAAAGTCTGGGTTATAAGAATTTAATATTCAAAACTGAAAGGGGTTTTCACAATGTCCGATGTATTTCACTTAGGATTAACTAAAAAAATGTTAGATGGCGCTACCTTAGCAATCGTTCCTGGTGATCCAGAGCGTGTTAAGCGTATTGCTGAGCTAATGGACAACGCAACGTTCTTAGCGAGCCATCGTGAATACACAAGCTACTTAGCTTATATCGATGGCAAAGCCGTGGTTGTTTGTTCAACCGGTATCGGTGGACCATCAACTTCTATTGCGGTTGAAGAATTAGCACAATTAGGTGTGAGAACTTTCTTACGCGTTGGCACCACAGGCGCAATTCAACCGCACGTAAACGTGGGTGATGTGATTGTGACTCAAGCTTCTGTGCGTTTAGATGGCGCAAGCTTACACTTTGCACCGCTTGAGTTCCCAGCAGCAGCAGACTTTGAATGTACCACTGCTATGGTTGCAGCATGTCGTGACGCTGGTTTAGAGCCGCACATTGGTATTACTGCTTCTTCTGACACTTTCTATCCAGGTCAAGAGCGTTACGATACTGTTTCTGGTCGCATTACTCAGCGTTATGTTGGCTCTATGAAAGAGTGGCAGTCAATGGGTGTGCTGAACTATGAAATGGAATCAGCTACGCTATTTACAATGTGTGCAACTCAAGGTTGGCGTGCAGCATGTGTTGCCGGTGTTATTGTAAATCGCACACAGCAAGAGATCCCTGATGAAGCGACAATGAAGAAGACTGAAGTAAGTGCAGTGTCTATTGTTGTTGCAGCAGCGAAAAAATTGTTAGCTTAAGCTAACGTTTTAACCATCACGTCAAAACAAGATATTGTGTAAAAACAGATTGTGTTAAGGCTGATGGTGTTAAAACTGATTGCGCAAAACAAATTGCCTCAAATCAATGAGTGTTGAAATGTAATCATTAAAAAAGGTGCCTAGGCACCTTTTTTGTTATCTAACTTATATCAATAGCGGCATAAATTAGAAATGATACTGCGCAATAATTGAATAGGTATTTTGGTCGATACCCGCAACACCGTATTTACTTTGCCAGTAATCATATTCAAAACCCACTAACAGTTTGTTTTGTTTGTGATCACCAAACAATGTTTTACCTAAGTCATACTTTATTTGTGATTGATGTGCAGGTTTTCGTCGTAGCCGTTGTTGTCGGCAGAGAATACCCAATCAATAAAACCATCAAAAATAATATTGGCATTGCCCACTGGCATGTCGATTCTAAATACTGGCGTAAACTGCCAACCATCACTGATATTACCACTGCTTATTGCATCACGACGGTAAGTGTTCAGTTGTAAGTAGCTAAAAAATGCCACGTCAAGGTCCACACCAATACCATAAAGCATGCTGTTAACTGGGCCTTCGCCTTCTTCGTAAGTTAACGCTAAAGAGACATCTTTTATCGCACCAAAGCTCACTGGTTGGCCTAATATTTTGCTAGCACTAAAGCGGGGAGATATTTCGCCATAAGTCGTGCTATCAACACCGTTATTATTACCATTGAAATTAATAAAATCCTGGAATGCAAACCAATCACCATACTTCCAACCACCGGCTGTTTCTAAGGTGATGGTAGTTTGTCTTTCTGATGGTGCTAAGTCATAGTTTTCGCCATGCAAGACAGTTGCGCTAACATCCCACCATTGGACTATATCGTCAGCAAAAACATTTTGTGAGAGTACAAGTGTGGCTAAAAGGCAGATTTTTTTCATTTTTCTTCCGGTTAGTAAAATGATCAGATACGTCAATTTTGACAGTTTAAAGGTAAGTTTTATAGCGATCGAGGCTAAATCTGTGACCTATTATTCCCAATCGTGCACAATGGGGCGCAATATATTCAATATTTTGAAAGAGCACAATTAAAACCGACTAGAATGTACAGATTTCATTGTTTTCATCATCAATATAATCTTATGGCAGGTATTAACACTGCTAGTGTGATGCAACGCATAAAGTGTTTGATTGGCGCTGTTATCTCATTTTAACGAATATCACTATGGTGATAAATAAGACGTCACTTTGCAGCAATATAGATTTTGATAGGAATACTCATTATTAGCGATACACATTCTTGCGGTAATGGTAAGTTGATGAATTGTTGTCCCGTTTACTGTTCGTAACAACGCTTTGACATAATATGTCGCAATAATAAATAAAGCTGTTATAGTGAATTTACGGACATTCTCATTTATGGGGGAGAATATGGAGCTTTCAAATCCGATTGCAGTCTGGCTAGTGCTTGGGCTGTTATTGATGATCTCGGAGATTATCATTCCGGGTGGTATCGTTATTTTATTAGGTGCGGCTTGCGTTATTGTCGCATCAGCACAAGCTGTTGGCATTATTGATGGCTTGGTACAAAGTCTGACATTATGGTTTATGGCTTCAATGGTGTTATTACTGAGTTTTCGTCATGTGACCCAGCGTTTAGTGGGCGGCGATTCTCATGTCGATAATACTGATGAAGAGGCGGATCTCTATAATCAAGTCGCTATCGTTAAACAAGCCATTGGCCCTGGTCAAAAAACCGGTCGAATTAGCTGTTTGGGTACTGATTGGACTGCTTTAGGTGATGGTACTGTGATAAAAAAAGGCACCAAAGTCAGGATCATTTGTCGGGATAATATAGCTTTTGTTGTTGAACCGATTATTGATTCTGTATAGCGATTTAGTTGATAAGCTTTTGTTGCCGTGAGTTGTTACTGTGAGTTGAGGTTATCGAGTACTTAAGTGTCATAAATTCAGTTTATTAAGATATGAATATTGTGTCGAAGTCGTCGTGTTGCGATTGTCGTTAAGTGTTATCTAGGAAAGTCAGATTAAAAGGGAGTAGATATGTTTGTGTTAACAATCGTTTTTTTATTTGTAATGTTTATTTTGTTCAAACTCATGTTAATTGTGCCAATGCGTGAAGTGCATGTTATTGAGCGTTTGGGTAAGTTTCGTACCGTGCTCCAGCCAGGGTTTCATTTTCTTGTCCCTTTTGTCGATCGGGTTGCTTATCGCCACGACACTCGTGAAGAAGTATTAGATGTGCCACCGCAAAGCTGTATTTCAAAAGATAACACCCAATTGGAAGTTGACGGTTTAGTTTACCTTAAGGTGATGGACGGCAAGCTTGCCAGCTATGGTATTGAAAATTATCGCCGTGCAGCGGTTAACTTAGCGCAAACAACCATGCGTTCTGAAATTGGTAAGCTAACTTTGTCGCAAACGTTTTCTGAGCGTGACAGTTTGAATGAATCCATTGTGCGTGAAATTGATAAAGCCTCAGATCCTTGGGGGATCAAAGTATTACGTTATGAGATTAAAAATATCTCGCCTTCAATGAAGGTTATTCACACCCTTGAAAAACAAATGGAAGCAGAACGCCGTAAGCGTGCAGAAATCACGTTAGCGAATGCTGAAAAAGCTGCAATGATCAATATGTCGCAAGGTGAACGTCAAGAAGCGATTAATTTATCTGAAGGTCAAAAACAAAAGCGTATTAACGAGGCTTTAGGTACAGGGCAAGAAATTTCCATTATTGCTAACGCGAAAGCTGAAGGCATGGAAATGATCTGCAAAGCCTTAACAGTAAATGGCGGCAATGACGCTATGAACATGTTACTTAAAGAACAGTTTATTGGCCAAGTGGGAAAAATTTTATCTGAAGCTCAAGTTTCTGTTGTGCCAGCGGAAATGGCCAAGCTAGAAGGCTTTTTTGAAGGTATGGAGCAAGTGACTCATGCCGTATCAAACTCATCAGCAAAAGGAGCACGCTAATGTTGATTAACGGAATTGATACTGATTTGATTGTGATGGCTATCTGGGGCGTTATTTTTGCCATTTTTGTACTAAAATTATTCCAGTCTATTTGTCTTGTACCGACCAAGTCAGCTTATATTGTTGAGCGTTTAGGCAAGTATCACAGCACCTTAGATGCAGGCTTCCATGCACTGATCCCCTTCCTTGATAAAGTGGCTTATATCCACGACTTAAAAGAAGAAACTATTGATGTACCGCCACAAGAATGTTTCTCGAGTGATGAAGTTAATGTTGAAGTGGATGGGGTTATTTATATTTCGGTTACCGATCCCGTTAAAGCCAGTTATGGTATTACCGATTACCGTTATGCTGCTATTCAACTCGCTCAAACTACTACACGTTCTGTGATTGGTACCTTAGATTTAGATCGTACTTTTGAAGAGCGGGATGTGATATCAGCCAAAGTGGTTGAAGTTCTCGACGAAGCTGGCTCTATGTGGGGCATTCGAGTGCATCGTTACGAGATTAAAAATATTACCCCACCAGAAACAGTTAAAAATGCCATGGAAATGCAGGTGAATGCTGAGCGTGAACGTCGGGCATTATTAGCCAAAAGTGAAGGTGATAAGCAGAGTAAAATTAATCGTTCAGAAGGTGTGATGGCAGAAACCATTAACCGCTCTGAAGGTGAAATGCAGCGCCGCATTAATGAGGCCGAAGGTAAAGCGCAAGAAATTCTCACTTTAGCGAAAGCAACTGCAGAGTCGATAGAACGATTAGCGGTGGTTATTTCATCTGAAGGCGGACAAAGTGCATTACGTATGCAACTTGGTGAACAATATATGAAGCAGTTAGATGGTTTAAGCAAACCTGATAGCCGTATTGTGTTACCGGGTAATCTAGTTAATTTTGAATACTGGATGCAAAGTATTGGCTTAAAAGACGATAAGAAATAATCGTTAACACTGCTATGTTCGCCACTACGTGACGAACATTACAATAAAAAAGGTTAGCGATTTCGCTAACCTTTTTTATTGTTTTTACCGCCACCGTCTATTTAAATTATACCTTTACCGCGGCAGTCTGTTTTAATTATGCTTTTACCGCTTTTACCGCTTTTACCGCTTTTATCGTTTTAACAGGGAACCATCTCCCTAAGTAAGTGTTCGCAAAAGGCCTTTGCCACGGGCGATTGAGGACTTTTGGTAGAATAGGCCAAGCTGATGTCGGCAAAGCCAATGCTGTGTTGCGGCAGAACATTGATTAATCGTCCCTGATTTACCGCCTCGTGAGCAATAACATGAGGTAATAAAGCGATACCCGCCCCAGCTAAACATAAGTGATATAACGAGTTAAAGTCGCTGCAGATAACTTTATAATGTGTTGGTACGTTTGCGT
>NZ_PJAP01000401.1:0-5229 GCF_002836795.1 Shewanella sp. 11B5
AGAGCAACGTGCCAAGGTTACACTTGACTGATAGAACTCAATACTCGCTTTTCTGAAATAGGATAAGCGGTACCTAATACCTGAGCAAAACAAGATACTCGGTACTCTTCTATCATCCAGCGAGCTTCAATTAGTGCTTCTGGGACCGGTTGTGAACGTGGCACTTTCGCTAACTGAGCCGTTAACGCCTCTTGTACTTTTGCAATACTGTGCATGTGTAATCGATCGCGTGTAGGGTCAACAGGTAGCTTATCGAGTCTATTTTCAATGGCTTTTAAATAACGAACAACATCCGTTAACCGTTGCCAGCCACAGTCTTCGACAAATCCTTTATAAACAAGACTATCAAGCTGAGTTTGAATATCACTCATTGCAAATGCAATATCTAAACTAATTTTGCCTTTAAGACGTTTTTTAATACGTTGATAAATTGTCAAAATTTGTTCTACATTTAGCGCAATATTCTCTGCTGTTGGGTTGAGCTCTTGGCGAACCCACTCTTTTGCTTGTTCGAACTGCTGCTCGTTACGAATATCTAGTTGCTTTTGATCTAACAACTGCTGTACTGCAGCATTAATAATATCTTCGATTAATATCTGCACTTGTCCAAATGGATTAAAGTACATCGCTAGCTTTGCTTTATTAGGCAAAGCTTGTTGCAAATGTTTCACTGGCGAAGGAATGTTAATCAACAGTAATCGGCGCAACCCTACTCGATGATGACGTTTTGCTTCATGTTCATCATCAAATAACTTAATCGCCACATCGGTTTTATTATCAATTAATGCCGGATACGCTTTAACTTCGTAATTACCTTTGCGCTGTTGATATTGAGCGGGTAAATCGCCAAATGACCATGTGGTTATTGCCTCTTGCTCAATGCCTTTGTCTGCCACTTTACGTATTGCTTTAGCAACAACACCTTGCAGTTGACCTTTTAACAGCTCTAAATCACGACCTTGGGCGACTAAACGACCATGGTCATCCTCAATCTTAAAGTTCATCTTAAGATGTTCTGTCAGTTGAGTTACATCAAAGTCGTCAGCTGAAATGCGTACACCGCTCATTCGCAGTAACTGTTTACACATGGTATCAAGCATCGATAACTCAAACGGCTTCATCGCTTGATAACATGCCCGAGCATAATCTGGTGCGGGAACGAAATTACGACGTAGATTTTTAGGCAAGGATTTAATCAGTGCAATCAGTTTTTCTTGTCGCAACCCAGGCACGAGCCAATCAAAGTCACTGTCATCAATTTGATTAATCAGTGCAACAGGAATATGCACAGATACGCCGTCATCAACACTACCCGGTTCAAAATGATAACTGACAGTTAAGCCGAGATTACCTTTATGCCATATTTCTGGAAAATCGAGCGCTGATATATGATCGGCACTACGCTGCATTAATAATGCTTGGCTGTAATCGAGTAAGTCAGGCGTTTGTTGACGCGCTTTTTTCCACCAGGCAAAAAATAGTGGTCCATTATAAATGCCAGCTGGTATTAGCGGTTCGTAAAAATCCACCAACACTTGCTCATCGACCAAAATATCTCGGCGGCGAGATTTATGTTCTAGCGACTCTATGTCATTAAGCAATTTTTGGTTATTAACAAAAAACGTTTCTTTCGTCTGTAACTGCCCTTCGGCTAAAGCACTACGCACAAAAATATCTCGAGCTTCTATAGGGTCAATCGGCCCATATTGTACTCGACGGCGATTGACTATGGTCAAGCCATAAAGAACTTGGTTCTCAAGTGCTATAACGCTTGCCGCTTTGGCTTCAAAATGCGGTTCTAGATAATTCTTTTTCACGAGATGAGATGCGAGCGATTCTAACCATTCAGGATCTATTTTGGCGCAACAACGCGCAAACAAACGTGAGGTTTCAGTCAGCTCAGCAGCCATTATCCACTTAGGCCCCTTTTTCGCTAAAGGCGATCCCGGAAATACAAAGAATTTACGGTTACGCGCCCCTAGATACTCGTTGTTCTCGCCTTTAAAACCAACATGACTTAACAAGCCTGATAATAATGCTCTATGTAACTGTTCGTAACTGGCTGCACTGTCATTAATACGCCATTTCAATTCATGGACGGCTTGTTTCACTTGAGTGTATAAATCTTGCCATTCACGTACGCGTAAATACGCGAGATATTCGTCACGACATTGTTTTCTAAACTGACTGGCTGATAGCTCATGCTTTTGATCTTTTACGTGATCCCATAACTTTACCCAGCTGGCAAAGTCTGAATCTTTATCAGCATAACGGCGATGACACTCGTCTGCTGCTTGTTTCTTTTCTGCGGGACGTTCACGCGGATCTTGAATCGACAAACCTGCAGTAATCACTAATGCTTCGTGTAAACAACCCAATTTGTTCGCTCAATAACCATTCGGGCTAAACGCGGATCGAGTGGAATTTTCGCTAAATCTTTGCCTAATGGCGTTAACACTAGGTCATTACCAGACTTTTTAACCGCTTGTAATTCTTCAAGCAATAAAAAACCGTCTCGAATGTGTTTTTGATCCGGTGGTTGAATAAATGGAAATCCGCCAATGTCACCTAATCCAATCGCCAACATGTGCAAAATCACTGAAGCAAGATTGGTTCGTAATATTTCAGGATCGGTAAATTCGGGGCGCTGAATAAAATCCATTTCATCGTAAAGTCGAATACAAATACCCGGTCCTACACGACCACAACGTCCTTGACGCTGATTGGCACTGGCTTGCGATATAGGCTCTATCGGTAAACGCTGTACTTTCGTGCGGTAACTATATCGGCTTATTCGAGCAGTACCAGGATCGATAACATAACGGATCCCAGGCACGGTTAATGACGTTTCGGCAACGTTGGTGGCTAATACGATACGGCGGCCAATGTGGCTTTTAAAGACTTTAGATTGTTCACCATAAGAAAGACGCGCGTATAGTGGTAAAACTTCAGTATCGCGATATTGCTGTTTATTGAGTAAATCTGCGGTATCGCGAATTTCGCGCTCACCATTCATAAATATCAATATGTCGCCAGGGCCAGCGGCCATTAACTCTTCTACGGCAGTAAAAATACCATCGCTTACATCTAAATCAGCATCAGTGTCGCGCACTAAAGGACGATAACGCGTTTCAACTTCAAAAGTACGCCCAGACACTTCAATAACAGGTGCGTTATTAAAGTGTTTTGAAAAGCGATCTACATCAATGGTAGCTGAAGTAATAATAACTTTTAAATCAGGACGCTTCTTTAATACCTGCTTCAGATATCCCAATATAAAATCAATGTTTAAGCTGCGCTCATGCGCTTCATCAATAATAATCGCATCATATTGGTTGAGAAATCGATCCGAGGTGAGTTCGGCGAGTAAAATACCGTCGGTCATCAGTTTAATGTAACTGTTGTCGCTCATGGCATCAGCAAAACGAACTTTAAAGCCAACAACTTCGCCTAATGGGCTGTTAAGTTCATCAGCAATACGGTTCGCAACACTTCGAGCAGCAAGACGACGAGGCTGAGTATGGCCAATTAAGCCTCTCGTTCCTAATCCCAATTCAAGACAGATTTTAGGTAACTGAGTGGTTTTACCAGACCCAGTCTCCCCCGCCACAATCACCACTTGATTATTGGCAATAGCAGAGGCTATATCGTCACGTTTTTGCGACACAGGCAGTTCATCTGGATAACTGATAATAGGTCTAGACTGCAAGCGCTGTTGCGCTTTTTGATAGGCTTGTTGCGCAGCTTCAGTTAACTGAGCTAACGTTTGGAATTTTTTTTCAGACTCGGCTTCTTTATTGACACGATACAAACGACGACGAATTTTAGCAGCATCGGTTTGATAACAAAGATTGAGATACGCCTTAGATAGCGGGTGAAGGTCCGAATTCAAATCTGATTCCCTTGCTTACATCAAAAAAAGCGATCCTAGCAAGGAAAACAGCAGAATGGTATTGATTTTAACGATTGTTAAGCTGGAGATAAGTAACACTGTTGCATATAAATATTCATCGCCTTAAGCACATTGGTCCGATTAATCGTCCCAATGACTCTTCCATCATTTAATACTGGATAAATTTTCGGCTTCGCACCCAACATTTGTTCAGCGAGTTCTAAAATACTGTCATCCGGCGCGACCGTCAACACGGGGCTTTTCATGCAATCTGCCACTGTACTGGTCATATCACAGTGGTAGCTACTTTTTAACATCACTGACAAGCAATCTTGTTGGGATAAGAAACCCACTAGCTTTCCAACACTATCCACCACTGGCGCGCCGCTCTTATTACTTTCGAGTAATTTTTCAACCGCTATTGCCAGTGACATATCTGCGGTTAACAGTATCGGACGTCTATCCATGTGATCTTTAATTTTTATTGAATCCATATAGCCCCCTAAATGCACGCTAATTGACTACGTGCTTAATAAATCTCGTTAATCAATTCTTAATGAATCAACATTCGAGTACTGACTTAATTTAAGTTTAGTCAATAATGGCTCAGTGGATAGAAAATAAAACCGATTGTATTAATCGGTACTTATTATCACAGCTAGAACTTACTTATCACGCCAGATCATGATTGTCGCAGCTTGGCCTTGGCTTCGAGTGGCACGATACATACCTTCGGTATTAAATGGCGTTGCGATATTGCCACGCGGATCAATCGCTATCACACCTCCAGTTCCACCAGCTGATATTAAGCGTTGATTAATGACTTCATCAGCCGCTTGAATAATCGATAATTGTTGGTATTTAACTTTGGCGCATATGTCACCCGCCACCTGATAACGAATAAAATACTCACCGTGCCCAGTTGCAGATACCGCACATACGCCATTTTCAGCATACGTTCCAGCGCCAATGACTGGAGAATCACCAATACGACCAAAACGTTTTGCTGTCATGCCGCCGGTTGACGTCCCTGCAGCAAGGTTACCTTGCTTATCAAGTGCAACAGCACCCACGGTGCCATATTTATAATTGGCGGTTAACTGTTCCACTGACACCTGATAATCATCGCCGTTATTTTGCTCGGCTTCAATGATACTCGCTTTAGCATCAAGTAACTGCGCATAACGATGTGGGGTATCAAAATGACTGTTGGGCACAAAACTAAATTGTTGGGTTAACGCAAATTCTTCTGCCCCTTGTCCGTAAAGCATCACATGGGGTGATTTTTCCATTACCTTTCTAGCCAAATCAATCGGGTTTTTAATATGTTTAACCCC
>NZ_PJAP01000402.1:0-5216 GCF_002836795.1 Shewanella sp. 11B5
ATGTTGAGACAGTGATTTTGCCTTTTTGTAACCGCTAACGTAAGCAGATTGGCATTACTAAGATCTTTTTACGACACATAAAAAAAGATTAACAGGGTGCTGTACGTTATAGGTGGAAAATAAACGTCGAAAGATAAATCAATTAGTTACTTCTGAATTTAGATAATAAATGATGGCATTATTGCTTAATATAAAACCAGACGATGACTTAAACGCTGTATTTATAGGCACTAAGGCCTAAAAACTCATTCAAAAAGCTAAGTAATTTTGTTAATATCCCAAGCCGTGAATGGGATGTCACTTGCTCAAACTGATGAGCAAATTTAAACAAGCGAGCATTAATGAAATCTTGGTATTTACTGTATTGCAAACCACGTCATGAAGTACGTGCTCAGCAAAATTTAGCTTTGCAAGAAGTCGAAAGTTATTTACCTATGATCACCCAACAAAAAATGGTCCGCAACAAACCACAAATGGTTACGGCACCACTTTTCCCTAGTTACCTGTTTATCTATTTTGATCCTCTCGTCACCAGTGTAAGCAAAATCCACAATACACGTGGTGCTAATCGTATTGTTGGCTGCCGAGAAGATATGACTCCCATTGACGACAGAATTATTTCAGCGCTTAAAAGGCGTGTTCAAGGTTATGTACCAGAAGAGGTAAAACCTTTAGGAAAAGGCGATAAAGTCAAATTTGTCGACGGACCGTTTAAAGACCTTGAAGCAATATTCGACGAGAATAATCCTGATAAGCGTTGCCATGTGTTATTTAACATCATGGGACAACAAAAACGGATTTTAGTCGAGTTGACGAATCTAAAGCCTGTTTCTGGTAGCAAAACAGAAAAATAGTAGTATGTTAAGACTTCCGCCCTTGGGCTTGTAGGATATTGTCTATTCACATATTTAGCTTTGGTTTTTTTTTAATCAATTTTTCGGTAAAAAGAACCAATATGAATGATTTTATATACTTTGTTATTTGCAGGTAAGTAAAAAACAATTTACGTACAACATTAAAGTTATAGTTTAGGTATAATTTCGCGCCGATTATTTAGTTTATATCGGCGATAAAGATAAATTTCGCACAGCGAAGGGCATGTTGGAAGCCGTAATCCATGGGCGGTAGCGTGTCTTAAAATCGATAATCAAAAATCTAGATGCGAGAGCGCTTCGCTGCTAGATGCTATAAAATCTTAACAGCAAAGCTGTCCTAGCAGGACGAAGTCCGTTTTCTGGCGAGCTTGCGAGTTCCTAGAACCTAGTAGCGCAGCAACACTAGTAGGACGAAGTCCGTCCTCTGGTGAGCCTGCGAGTTCCTAGAAACCTTTTAATTACAAAAATAATATTGGAGATACCCGGTGTTACATAAAACCAAAAACGTGTTAATAGCTGGCTTATCAGCCCTTATTATTTTAACAACACAAGCAAATGCTGTTACACCAACACCGCAAATGCTTGAACAGTTCAAACAATTACCTAAAGCAGAACAGGAACGAATAGCTCGTCAGTATGGTATCGATCCATCAATGATTTCAGGTAGCTCTAATAATTCTGTTAACGTTACTAATCCTAACGTAGTTGAACCACGTGAAGATAAAGACAATAAAGAAGACAAAGATCAATACACAGTAAAAAAGAAAAAGAGTGAATTTGATTTTAAAGAAGACAGTGATAAAGACGCCCTCAAACGTTTCGGTTACGAAATGTTTGAGGGTGAACCGACTACTTTTGCTCCCGTAACTGATGTTCCTGTTCCAAGCGACTATATGGTCGGTCCTGGAGATGTTATTAAAGTTCAGTTATATGGCAAAGAAAGTAACGAATATAGTTTAACCATTAATCGAGATGGTACAGTGCAAATCCCAGATTTGGGCCCTGTATCCGTTGCCGGGTTAAGTTTTTCTGATTTACGTCAAGAATTGTCTAAGCGTATAAAGCAACAAATGATTGGAATCGAATCTAACATCACCATGGGTGAATTACGATCAATTCGGATTTTTATTGCTGGTGATGCTTACAAACCTGGCTCGTACACCGTTTCAAGTTTATCAACCATCACTCAGGCGTTATTTGTCGCTGGTGGGGTTAATGAAATCGGTAGCTTAAGAAACGTGCAAGTTAAACGTAGTGGTAAGCTAATTGGTTCATTTGATTTATATGATTTATTGCTTCGTGGTGATGCCTCTGGAGATATTAATCTACGTTCTGGTGATGTGGTATTTATCCCATCAATCGGTGGTTTAGTCAGTGTTGCTGGTGAAGTACAACGTCCTGCTATTTATGAGCTAAAAAAGAATGAAACTATTGCAGACGTCATCAACATGGCTGCAGGTATCAAACAAGGTGCGTATCCGAAAAATAGTAGTATTGAGCGTTATAATAGTAATGGATTAAAAACCATTATTAATGTCGATTTAACCTCTGCTAAAGGTAACAGCACTTTAGCTAAAGCTGGCGATTACATTCGAGTTAAAAATGCTTCCAATCAATATGAAGATGCAATTACGGTAGTTGGTGCAGTGGTTCGCCCTGGTAAATATCAATGGAAGCAACAACGTATTAGTGATCTAATGCCATCAATTTGGGGAGATTTACTTATATCTGCCGATTTAGATTATGGCTTAATTATTCGAGAAATAAATAAGCACGGCGACATAGAAACGTTACAGTTTGCCCCTGGTGAAGCCATTACTTCTCCTCATTCTGTACAAAACCTGGCTTTACAGCCTCGTGATAAAGTGATGATATTTAACTTTAATGACGATACTCAAAATCGCTTTGAATTAAACTCATTAGTAAAAAAACGAGTGAATAAAGTTGAAGCATTGAAAGGTGATTCATTACTGGATGCAGATCTTTTCAAAGTAGGGTTCGAAACATTAGACAATTCAGTAGCAAAAAAATATACCAACGAGATTGCAGGCGTTGTCTTAAGTGAAAAAGAATCTGAAGAACAGTCGCTAGTCAGTAGCGAAGTAGCCAAAATGTTATCAAATCTTTTTGAAGATCGTGACTTAATCAAGCTCAGTAATGTGATGTCGCGAAAAGAGTTATTATATCCTATCGTAACCAAACTGACTCTTCAGGGTAACGCACAACAAGGTATAAGAATTGTTGCTATAGCAGGTAAAATTCGCCATCCAGGAGTTTATCCTTTAACGAATAATGCTACGGTGACAGACTTGCTTAAAGCAGCTGGAGGGTTGTTAGAAGGTGCCTACACTGAGCGAGCAGAACTAACACGCACACATACTACGTCAATAATATCGGATATTATCCATAAAACCATTAACCTTCATGCAGCAATTAATGGCAGTCAAGATGATAATCTCGAGCTAAAAGGTCGTGATATGGTCACTATTCTGACAACTCCAGAGTGGCAAGAAAGAAAAATTATTGAAATCAAAGGTGAAGTTAAATTTCCAGGTACTTATAACATCAGGCGTGGCGAAAGGTTATCTGATGTGATTGCTAGAGCCGGCGGGTTTACTGAGTTTGCATATCCTTCAGCATCAGTATTTGTTCGCGAGTCAGTTCGCATGCAAGAACAACTCGAAATCAAGAAGTTAGCCGATCAGTTACGCCGAGATCTTGCCACTCGTGGTGTTTCAAAAGACGGTTCGACCATTAATTATTCCGAAGCCCAGTTAATGTTAACAGATTTGGAAAACATAAAAGCGGTAGGTCGTTTAGTTGTTGATTTAAATGCAATTAAATTAGGTATTCCAGAAGCCGACCTTCAACTTGAAGACAGTGACGTATTGTATGTTCCAACGACCAAGCAAACTGTTGCGGTAATGGGGGAAGTTCAGCATCCTTCAACGCATAGATTTAAAGAAGGCTTAACCTTAGAAGATTATTTACAAATGTCTGGTGGCTCCCGAGAGCGCGGAGACGAAGACCGAATTTATGTTATAAAAGCAAATGGTTCAGTGATGATGCCAACTAAGAGCATCTGGTTTAGTTCCGACTCTCAAATTTCGGCTGGCGACACGGTTATCATACCTCTAGACACTGAGTATAAAGATAATTTAACCCTTTGGACCCAAGTAACACAGATTATTTATAATACCGCTGTCGCATTTGCAGCGATTTCAGGTCTGTAATCTCGTTCAGTCTAGTAAGTAAGAATAGCCTTATACTGAATCTCTCAAATGAATAAAAAGATAAAGATAATAATATGAACAAACTAAACATATATGACGATGTTTATAAACCAGAACAGCAAGCGTTTCCAGCGACAGAAAATCATACAATTGACTTTCGCTTGCTAGTAAAATCATTATGGAAAGACAAATGGTTAATTGCCATCACAACGTTATTACTGTCTGTGTTAGCAGTTATCTTTGCGCTGTATCAGCCAAATATTTATCGTTCTGACGCATTATTGGCACCAGCAGAAGCAGAGCAAGGCAGTGGTGGTTTAGCTGCTTTGGCTGGTCAATTTGGTGGTTTAGCTAGCATGGCAGGTATCAATCTAGGTAATACTGGAAGTAGTGATAAGAGTAAACTGGCTATAGAGGTGCTAACCTCACGTGTTTTCATTCAAAACTTTATTGAAAAGCACAATATTCTAGCCGATGTCATGGCAGCTAAATCATGGGACTATAATAGTAAAGAGTTGAACTATGATTCAGATGATTACGATGTTGCTAGTAACACATGGACTCGTGATGTCTCTGAGCCATTTACAGCTAAACCGTCATTACAAGAAGCATACAAAGAATTTGTTGCCAAGATGATAGTTTCAACATCCAAAGACACTGGAATGACATCATTATCAATCGAGCATGTTTCGCCAATCGTTGCACAAAAATGGGTAACATGGTTAATTGCTGACATAAACGCAGACATGAAAAATCGTGATGTTAACGAAGCTGAGCGCAGCATTGCTTTCCTCAAAAAGCAAATCGAACAGACCAATGTTGCTGATATTCGTTCAATTTTATATAAATTAGTTGAAGAACAAGCAAAAACCATTATGTTTGCTGAAGTTCGTAATGAATATGTTTTTAAAACGATTGACCCTGCGCAAGTAACCCAAGAAAAGGCTAAACCTAAAAGAGGGTTAATTGTATTATTGGGTTTGTTTTCAGGTATTTTTCTAGGGTTGTTCATCAGCATTATTCGTTATTTTTTCAAAAAATAAATATTAGTGACATAGCCCTTATTAAATTGAAGTATCCAAATTTATGTTAATAACAAACAGATTTA
>NZ_PJAP01000403.1:0-5213 GCF_002836795.1 Shewanella sp. 11B5
AAAGAGGGCCTTAAAGATGTGGAAAAAAGTCTTGAAGGTGCAGTGACAACCGGGGAAAAAGACCGGATAACAGAAGCAAAACAGCATTCAGCATACGTGCTTGATGTGTTAGTTAATATTCAAGCCAGTAACCAGAGCCTGAATTTGCCCGCTAATCTTAAAGAGTTATTCAATACTTATACTAAACATAAGTTTTTTGTCGCCTCATCACTCTTAGATGGGGATGTCGATTTCCAAGTTATTGCTCCACGATCTCAACAAGCAAATACAGCACTTCAGACCTTAGAAAAGTCACTAACAGATTCGGTTCAGTCAATCCATATTGCATCTAGTAACGTGGTCGCTAAAACCTTTAAACAGAATGAAACAAGCCGTATTGTCGGCATTATGTTGGGTATTATTTTAATTGTGACCATGGTGGTATCGAGCTATCTATTAACTCGTAGTATCACCAATTCAATAAAGCAAGTGACTGATTCATTGAGGGATATTGTTGAGGGTGAAGGTGATTTAACTAAACGCATAGAATACTCGCGTAAAGATGAGGTGTCACATTTAGTACATTGGTTTAATGAATTTATTAAATCAATGCACAGCAATATTAGCTCTACCCAAGAGACAATAACAACCTTGGAGAGAGTTTCAACACGTTTAGCAACAACCAGCATGGATAGCACCCAGTTAATTCAGTCACAAGAGACTGCAATGGCTTCGGTGATGGCGGCGGTTCAGCAACTTACCGAAAGTGTTGTGTCTGTTGCTGAAAGTGCGTTATTGGCATCAACAGAAGCTTCCAACGCTAATGATACCGCTAAAGAAGGCCGAGACGTTGTGGAGTCAACTGTTGCGAGCATTAATGCCCTTGCTATAGACGTGAATAAAACTGCAGGAATGGTCAGTGAGTTTGAGTTGTTGGCAAATAACGCTGGGGAATTCTTAAGCACGATTAGTCGCATTGCAGCTCAAACTAATCTATTAGCACTTAACGCAGCAATTGAAGCTGCAAGAGCGGGTGAGCATGGTCGAGGCTTTGCGGTTGTTGCCGATGAAGTACGTTCTTTAGCATCGCATACACAAGATGCAACAGCACAAATAAAACAAGCTTTAGAAGAAATTCAAAAAGGAGCTTCTTCAGTTGTTGTAGCTATGAATTCTGGTCAGCAAAGTGTTAATACAACAGTTACTGAATCGGAAAAGTCAGGCAGATCGCTTGATGATATCACCCGTAAAGTTGAACGTATTTTGAGCCTAAACAAACAAATCGCTGATGAAACAGATGAGCAAAAAGTAACATATGAAGCGATATCCAACAGTATTACCGATGCAAATCAAATTTCCTCTTCGGTTAGAGATGGCGCCGAAGTTATTTTGCATGAAAGTAAAGAAATTCAAAATGTAACCCAAAGACTGGGTCAAGTGATTAATCAATACAAGGTCTGATCTATAACACGTTGAATGTAGTTTTTACCCACGCGTTAACTTAATCAATAAACAAAAATACCACTCTATATTTTTAGGATAAATGATGATGAATAAAAAGTATTACCTTATTCCTGTGCTGATGACAACGGCCTTGTCCGTGGCAGCAGCGGAAGATACCGTAGATCAGCGAGTCAGTCAGCTAGAGCAAGAAATTCAATTACTTAAAAGCAGTAGCGCAAGTGATATAGCCGACCGAATTAAGGTTAACGGTTTTTTTAGCGTGGGCGCTACACGGTCTAATAATGATGCTGGTTATGCAGGTTCTAATGACAGTTATGAATTGAACTCATTAAGTTTACTTGGCTTACAAGCAGAGTTTACTTTGGGTGAACAGACTAGTGTTGTGTCGCAACTTGTTGCCAAAGGTGAAGATGATTATGACCCATCATTTGAATGGGCTTATATAAAGCATACCTTTGACAATGATGTCACAGTACGAGGCGGTAAACTTCGTGTTCCTATTTTTATGTACTCTGATTTTCTTGATGTGGGCTATGCACAACCTTTTATCCGCCCGCCAGAAGAAGTTTACGGAGCCGTGCCTTTTAGTACTTATGTCGGCGGTGATATTGCTTACGATCTAGAATTAGATGACTCAACCATTCAGTTGCAAGCATTTGCCGGTAAAGCCAAAGAAGGTAATATCGAATTTAACTACATGTATGGTGCCAGTGCTGGTTGGCAGTACGACAATTTATTGCTTCGCGCTGTCTACGGTACTTCACAAATTAGTGTCCCTTCAACAAGTTCGTTTTACAGTATTATTCCTGAGGATACCAAAGCAGAGTTTTTTGGACTCGGTTTAAAATATGATGATGGAGCCAACTTGATTACGGGTGAATATACCACAGTAGAAGTTGATGGACAGATGTCAGATACTAAATCTGCTTACCTGACATACGGACGCCGTTTTGGTGATTGGATGCCTTATGTGACTATTGCTAGACTGGAAACTACAGATAATTCTGAACGCGTTGGTCAATATTTTAACTTGGGGGGCATGACTGTACCTGTAGCGCCATTATTAACGGCAGAACGAGATGCATATTCATTAGGGGTCCGTTACGACGTTATGAGCAACGTATCAATAAAAGCTGATGCAACGTTAATCAACAATTTTGGCGATACAGTCGGCATGATTAGTAACGCTACTCTGGCAAGTAACCTTGATCTTACAACCTTTGGTTCTAAGCAAGATGACTCTTTGGTTTATTCAATTCGCTTAGACTGTGTATTTTAATTAGGGAGCAAGATGATGAAATCAGTATTTATAATATTAGGCCTCCTAATTGGCATGGGTAGTGCTTTTGCTGAGCCTGTGATCGTTGGGAACTTAAATGGTGTCGACAATATTAGTGCAAGCGACGCCAAGAAGTTGTTTTTAGGTAAATTGAAAACGTTGCCAAATGGCACTAAGCCAATTGTTGTTGAATATCCAGATGGTTCAGCTATTCGTGAAGAGTTTCATAGCAAGGTGACGCAAAAGTCAGGATCTCAACTGCAGGCTTACTGGTCGCAGTTGGTATTTACAGGAAAGGGCACGCCGCCAAAGGAAGTCAGTTCGTCAGCCGCGGTTATTGCTGAAATAACATCTAATAGTTCAGTAATTGGTTACATTGATTCTACAGAGGTAACCGATCAACTAAAGATTATTTACCAACCATAATCTATCTTCTGAAATATGAATTGGGTCAACGCTTACTAGGCAACGAATATCATTAAGTTGATTGGTAAGCTACGACCCATATCCCGATTAAACAAGATATCATCGCTAAATCAAATCTGACTCTGCAAGCTATTCGGTATTCAACCCACTAACGCTTGTGGATCTGGTGCGCGCATTCTATCCCACCACTCTTTGTCGGCAACAATTTGGCCTTGATCATCAATGGCTGGGTAGGGGATCTGTTTGCGGCGACACGCTTTAGCATAAACCGGATGACCTTGTTCAAACAACATCGTCTGGCAGTAACTGTTATCAAGTCTTCGTTTGCCGTACATATTAGCCACTTCGCGCTGGCGCTGAGCTTCATACATCACTAGTGCTGCCGCAACCGACACGTTAAGCGATTGCACCATGCCACGCATGGGAATAATAATATGTTGGTCTGCTGCGGCAATTGCTTCTGCGCTGACGCCGTCTCGTTCATTACCCATTACGATGGCAGTGGGTTGAGTATAATCAATCTCACGAAAATCGACTGCAGAGTCAGAAAATGTAGTGGTTAATACCTGCATTTTCTGTTTTTTAAAAGCTTGGTGAGCTTCTTCAAACGTGTAATGTTTAACGGTATCAACCCATTGCTGGCTGCCAGAAGCGGTATTACCCGATACCCGCATATCATCATCTGGCCACACTGCATGAATTTGATGTATGCCCACACAGTCAGCAGAGCGAAGAACCGCAGCAATATTATTGGTCATATGCACTTTATCAAGGCAAACCGTTAAGTCGACTTGGCGGTTATCAAGCATTTGATTTATTCGGGCAAAACGTTCTGGACTCATGAGGTATTTCTACTTAATTTTATTCAACATATTTAAACATTAGCTTTCAACAGAAAGGGCGCTAAATGCGCCGGGAAGCGATTAATATTGATAGCAGGTGATTATTTCGAGTGGCATTATAGCGTTAAAATGCTAACGCTTGCGCTCATGCATGTTGTACTGAATGAATCTTATTGATTAAAAATAAATTTCTTAAAAGTCATTACTTATTAAACTCTATCTTTTCGGCCTAAAAATCATCATAAAAAGCTTATGTCATCTAGGCTGCAGGTTTCTATATTGACTACCCTAGTACTGCTAGTTAAATGGGAGCATATTAAACAGTATGGCTTCAAATATTGCCCAAGGTATTAGGTTGCCAAATTACCCAGAAATAGTAGACATCTCACCACAAATTGATGAGGGTTTTACTATACTTATCAAGACAAAAGATTATAGGACTATTTATTATGGTTAACGTCAAAAGGATTGTTCTGGATGTGCTTAAACCTCATCAACCTAATGCACTTGATTTTGCACGAACCATTGCAGAAACAGGTGTCGATTATCGAGTTAAACTGATTGTTCTTGAGATAGATGAAAATACCGAAACGGTTCAAATACAGCTGTTTGGGAGCGAAATCGATTTTAATACCATTCAATCTGCCATTACCAATATGGGAGGGTCTCTTCACAGTATTGATGAGGTTGAAGTACATAATGAAACGGTTGCTGGTTAATATATTATGAGTCTGTTAACGCAGGCCAATTTTTTATTAGATATCACTCGTACTCGGGGTATTGTGCGTCGTTATTTTGTGGTCAACGGTTTTGATGGTGCACTTACCATGCTAGGGCTGATAATGGGTTTTATTGTCAGTGCACCCACGGATTTATCAATGGTTGTTGGTGTCTGTCTGGGGGCGGCGATTGCGCTAAGCATGAGTGGTATTAGCAGTGCTTACATCAGTGAATCTGCCGAGCGAAAGTATGCTTTGGGGGAGCTGGAGAAGGCAATGATTAGTGATCTCCATAATAGTGCGCATGGCGTCGCCTCGCGGTGGGTACCCTTGTTGATTGCATTGGTGAATGGCTTAGCCCCGCTGGTCATTTCACTGTTAATATTGTCACCACTATGGCTATCTATTACTGGCATCAACCTTCCTGTTCCACCTCTTTATGCTGCCATCTTAGTGGCACTGCTACTCACTTTTTTATTGGGGGTATTTCTTGGCCGGATATCA
>NZ_PJAP01000404.1:0-5210 GCF_002836795.1 Shewanella sp. 11B5
GTTGAACTATTCGATTTTTGAGATAATCCGGCTATTACGAAGTCTTATGGGGGCGTTTAATAAAGCTATTTTATGTAGTTGAACATGACTAAACGCTTGTGCTTTTTAATACTTTGTTTGTGTTCTCCAAGCTTTGCGAAAACTAACTTTTAACACTTTTGAACAATGACTATTACTCTGTTACTAATGTTTTTACCGTTAATCTCTCTTGATTTGATAAACGAATTTGAATGCCGTCAACAGTTGTAATTCGCTGGGCTTCAATATCTTTTTTACGCACTTTGTAGCTGTCTGTCATCGCTTCAATGGGGGATGTAATCGTAACTTCAACGACGGTGTTATCGTCATACCAACTCCAGCCCCAATAGCCTGCAGACGCCAACATCGACACCGCAATCATAGTGTAAATAATGACTCGACTAAAAAGTGGCGATTTTTGTGCATTTGCCATTTCTGTGATGCGATTAACTTTATGTCCTCGTCCACGGCGCAAGTAGACAATAGCGCCAAGTATTACCAATATTGTGACTAAAATTTTTGTTAGCACGTTATCTTCCACCAATCATTAATTAACCACAATTATACAGTTCATTGAATAATTTAACGTTATCTAGCACACATCAAGCGTGCTAATTAATATTGTCTATTCAGTTGTCAATATAGCCATATACGGCCCCAGATGAATCAGAGTCATTGTTTACTCATCGAAGGTTCTCCAGCTAAGGGTCTCGATTTAGTCACAAACACTATCATGTATTGGTGTGACGGTTGTGCTTCAAGGAGGATAAAAATACAGTGCTCATATTTGATGTTACATAGATTTGACATGACATAACTTTGGCATTAAAACGATTTCAAAGCCCTCTATAAAGAAGCACAAGACTGCTATCACTTGATGTGCCTGAATTCAAATCACTTCATTGCCAAAAAACTCATCGCGAGGTGAATTTTGCGTCCAATTGTTATTCATAACTCAAGCTTAGAGTAAATAACCAATGCATTTTGTAAGTGCGATTGATAATCGTTGTTATTAGTATTAGCTTGTTTGTCGCTAAATGTAGATAAGTTGAAAGAACGCTTATTGTAGAAGCGTGAATATCTTTTATAAATACTAAATGGAACATGTAATGAAAATCAATGCTTTACAGTTTAATAAATGTAAATTGGCTGTTGTATGTGCTTCTGCACTCTCTTTGAATAGTTACTCTGCTATAGGGGAGGAAAACGTAGAAGAGACTAAAGGCAGTATTGAAACCATTAGTGTGGTGGGCCATAAACTGACCGAGCTGAGTTCTAATAATAATGGTGGAGCCTTGGGTAATAAAACCTTATTAGAAACCCCTTTTTCAGTAGATGTTATTTCGCTTGAAGATATAGAAATCCGCCAGGTTAATACTCTGGATAGTCTTTTTAGTAGAGAAGCATCTGTATCGGTTGATGGTAGTGCTTACAGTACCTTTGGCTCAACTATTCGTGTTCGTGGCTTACCTTTAGACTATACCAATAGTTTTAAAATTAATGGTATGTCTATCAATAATTTTAGTGGTGAACTTCCCTATGAAGCCTTCGAGCAAGTTACCTTATTAAAAGGAGCCTCTGGCTTTATGTATGGGATGGCTGCACCAGGTGGCGTTGTTAACTATGTGACCAAAAAAGCAACAGGCGATAAATTTATTGTTGATGTTGGCATGCGCAGTGACAGTGTATTTAGTGGTCATATTGATGCCAGTAAGCGTTTAGGTGATAACGATGAGTATGGTGTTAGGGTTAACCTTGTTAAAGAGTCGGGGGACACGTATTTAGAAGATGGCACAATTGATCGTAATACTGCAGCTTTAGCGTTTGACGCACAATTAACCGATTCACTCTATTGGACTGTTGATGTTATTTATAATGATCGCTTAACTGAAAACTCATGGACGACGATGAGCAACCAGTTAGACAGTACTGATTCGCTTCCTGATACCGTTAGTGGTACTCGCAGTATTGGAGCTGACGGTACCTTCGATGATTACAAAAATATCGTAGCGCTTACCAGCTTAAATTGGGATATTAATGATAACTGGAGTGCTCGTCTTGAGTACGATTATTCTAAGAATGAGACTCGTTGGGTAAAAACCTTAGCGTATTTACAAAATAGTACTGGCGATGTCAATATTTCTTTATATGACCAGTATTTTGATGTTAATTACGACCAAATTCAGGCTGTGATTAACGGTGAGTTTGAAACCGGTAGCATTCGGCACAATCTGTTATTAGGTGCGTCATATCAGAAGTCGACAACGTATCGGAATGATCCGCATCGCGTAGTAATGCGGGGTTATGGAACCGATAATCTGTTTAATCCTGTTGAGCTTCCAACCTATAATTCAACCTTAGAAGATAATCTATCTATGGCTTGGATTGATAAACAACAATCGGTTTATCTCAGTGACTTTATTTCGCTAACCGATCAATGGGAAGTCTTACTCGGTATTCGATCTAATCAAATTGAACATACGCCAAGCGAATATTTCTCTTCATACCAAGCTTACAATGAAGACCGCGCCCTAAGTCCTACTGCAGCAGTGATGTTTAAACCTGATGATAAAACAACTTATTATGTCAGTTATGTTGAATCGTTTGAGGGGACAACGTCGTATGTTGGCGAGACTTACGCAAACGCTGATGAGCTACTAGAACCATTAGAAAGTAAACAATATGAATTGGGTGTTAAAACTGCTGGTGATGGTTGGTCTTTAACGTCGGCATTATTTCGCATCGAACGAGGCGCCACACTGGTTACTGGTGATAATTATTTAGTACAGGATGGACTTAGTATTTACCAAGGTCTGGAGTTTAGTGGTGCATGGGAAGTCACTGATAATTTATCTCTATACGGTGACTTGATGTTATTGGATGCCACCTATGACAAGACAAATTCAGCGGTGGAAGGTAATGACGTTGCTGGTACACCAAGTCAACAGTTTAGCTTGCAGACTAACTATGAGGTCGATGCCGTGCCTGGTTTAGCTGTTAATTTAGGCGCCAAATACTTTGGTGAAACAACATTAGATTCTAATAATACCTGGGAATTACCTGCTTATACTTTGTTTTACACCGGTGTTAGCTATAGCACGATGATTGACGACAAAACGCTAACCGTTATTGGTACCGTTGATAATTTATTCGACGAAGAGTTTTGGGCAGCGGGTGATGCTTATGGTGCATTGCGTATCGGTGAACCTCGTAGTTTTGCTGTTAAAGTAAAGATGAGTTTTTAAGCATTACACAATATGTTAATTACTTCATTATTAACATTTCAAAGGCCGTTAATTGACTACTTTTATCGGCCTAAAATAACGCTATGTAAACTCATATTGATTAACCTATTAACATATTGCTGTAATGCGATATCGGCTACTGAAATGAGTTAGTTTTACATCTATTGCGAGGATTTTTTAAATGTGGCCTTTGTTGGCATTATTATTAACTGTTATCGGCGCAATGCTTATTTATCTCACTAACAAAAATCAACAGTTTATACAAAAACCATTGGTTAAGGCTTGGCGATTTGGAACCTTAACTTATTGGTTATTAGCATTGTTGATCTGGTTGAAACTATACACCATGAGTGCTGCAGTTTTTATTTGGTTATTCACCATTATCATATTTGTTATTTGTATTCCTTTATTGAGTATAAATGGATATTTAGTCAAACCCAAAAGGAATGATTGATGACTAGGCTTACAGCGGATGAAAAAATCCAGCCTCATTGGTGGCTAAAAACATTAGCCGGCTCAATATTGGGACTAACATTGGCGTATGCCTGTGTTGGTATTTTTGCTTGGTATGGTTATGGCGGTATTAATGCCCCTGTAAAAGTGCAATTTAACATGTGGATGGTGAGTCCCATTTGGTTATTAGTGTTGGCGTTTAGTTATTTATTTAAAACGGGTTTACATGCCATCGTTTATTTAACATTAGCGAATGTTGTGATGTGTAACGTGTTCTTTTTACTAAGGTGGTTAGCATGAGAGTTCGCGGAGATATTCTACGTACATATCAATCCATCCATACATGGACAGGTATTATTGCCGGTTTAGTACTCTTTATTGGTTTTTATGCTGGTTCATTGACGATGTTTAAAGAAGAAATTACTCAATGGGCGACACCGCCAAGCCATCAATTACCACAAGTACCAAAAGATCAGTTTGATCAATTAATCTTACAAGCATCAACAAATTTTGATAAAGCCCAGCAAAGTTTTACGGTTAACTTTAATCAACAATTATCGCCGCTTACATGGTTTGAACAGGGCGGTGGCCGTGGTTTACATTTAAATAATGTCATGAGACACGCGACCTTGTCAGATGAAGGGGAGTTAGTTACCCAAGTTAACCCCACGAATGAATTAGGAGAGTTGATTGATATGCTTCATCGCACGGCTGGCATAGCAGGAAAAGCCGGGCATGAAGATATTGGTGTTCTCGTTTTAGGGGGGGCATCAGTGCTATATTTTTTAGCATTAGTGTCTGGTGTTATTTTTTTATTACCGACGTTAGTTAATAGCTTTTTAGCGATAAGAAAGAACAAAGGCGTAAATCGTTTTTGGCTCGATAGCCATAATTTAGTCGGTATTATTAGCTTACCGTTTCATTTGATTATTGCTTGGACTGTGATTGTGTTTGCTTTTCATGATGTTCTTTATGGTGGTTTAAGCCTGGTATATGGCGATGAACCCATGTTCGATCGTGGTGAGAGATCAACAATAGAGTACTCAATTGAACAGCTTCCGCCTATTTCAAGCTATCTTCAGAAAGTTAATGAAATGACCGACGGTTACCATGTGGAATCAATGGCTTTCTCTGATTTATCAACAACAAATCCAATGGTTGGCATTACCATTATTAACGAACGTGAAATGATGCGTGTCAATTCTGGCGATTTTATTTACATGAACCCTTATACCTTTGATGTTGGCTACAGTAGTATTCCGTTGAAAGATAATGATATTTATACTCCACTGGTTGCTAGCTTTTTTTCGCTACATTTTGGCGGCTATGCTGGAGATTTAGGTCGGTGGGTTTATTTTTCTTTGGGCTTACTTGGGGCATTTTTATTCTATAGTGGTAATTTATTATGGTTAGAAAAGCGTCGACAAAAACAACCATTACAAAATAAATCCAGCCGTTTTATGGCATCTTTGACCGTGGGTATGTGTTTAGGCT
>NZ_PJAP01000405.1:0-5200 GCF_002836795.1 Shewanella sp. 11B5
GGTATATGCATTCGCCTTTAGATAATGCGTATAAGGTCATGGCATTAGCATGTGCCGGCAAGGTTTTGCGTCTATGATAAGTTACCCCAGACTCGCGAGTAAATTTAACCTGACGTCCGTCTGCTAAGGTGAGTTTTTGAGTCGTAGACACGGCGTCTAAAATGGCATCAATCCCATCGGTATCTACGGTTTCTGGGTCTTCACCCATTAGCCCTAAAATGACCGCTTTACCGGTACCATGGCCTTTGCCTGTTTGACCTAAAGATCCAAATAATTCTGTTTGTAACTCGTCGGTATCCGCTAATAAATTATTATCAGCGACATGCTGTATAAAAGTTTTACCTGCCTTCATAGGACCCACTGTATGTGAGCTAGATGGACCGATACCAATTTTGAACATGTCAAATACACTAATCATGTTGTTTAACCCTTGCTGAGTCGTTTATTGTTTTCATTATAAGTGAGTATAATCGTCAAAAGTAATGTTGGCGGTTTATCTCCTATTCTTGGTAGAGTATCCCACACATTAATCAATGACTGTTCATTAGATTTTTTGATGCATTATTCTCACATTAGCCAGCCTTATACTTGATGCATAATGTGACTTGATTAACCTGACGTGATAGTCAGCTTTATAGATAAGGGAAAGATTTGAGCTATTTAATGATGGATCTTGCAGGTTTAACTGTATCTGCAACAGAAACTGCGCAATTACAGCATCCGCAGGTAGGTGGCATTATATTGTTTAGCCGCAACTGTGAAAATAAAAATCAATTAATTGAATTGGTTAAAAGTGTTCGCAGTATTCGCCCTGAATTATTAATTGCGGTCGATCATGAAGGTGGCCGAGTTCAACGTTTTCGTGAAGGTTTTAGTTTAATACCTGCCATGGGTGATATTTTACCTGCTGCTAAAGGTGATTTAACATTAGCTAAACAATGGGCGAAAGAGTGTGGTTTTTTAATGGCTCTTGAGTTGTTAGCGTGCGATATTGATTTAAGTTTTGCGCCTGTGTTAGACGTAAATGGTATAAGTGAAGTGATCGGTAAACGCAGTTTTAGCGCAGATCCTGATGAAGTCAGTGCATTAGCGCAGCAGTTTATCATTGGCATGAATGAGGCCGGAATGGCCGCGGTAGGAAAACATTTCCCTGGTCATGGCAGTGTTGCTGCCGACTCACATATTGCCATGCCAGTTGATCCACGCACTAAAGAGCAAGTGGAAGCTTTTGATATGCAGCCATTTAAGCACTTGATAGGTTCTCAGCGGCTACAAGGTGTGATGCCAGCGCATGTGGTTTATTCAAATATTGACCCTAATCCCGCAGGCTTTTCATCTTACTGGCTACAAACTATTTTACGTCAACAATTAGGTTTTGATGGGGTGATTTTTTCTGACGATTTAGGCATGAAGGGGGCCAGCTTTGCAGGTAACTACCTTGGCCGTGCTAAGGCGGCGTTAGATGCTGGCTGTGATATGATTTTGGTCTGTAATGATCCTGCTGGCGTTAATGCTTTATTAACCGAGTTTGATTGGCCGGCTGCAGAGCCTACACATACTGCATTATCGCTAAAAGGTAATACTTCACAATCCTTGCTGGCTCTTGAACAGCAAACACGTTGGCAAGCTGCTCAGCAATTGGCGATGGACATCACTCGCATTGTTCAATCGTTGTAAATTGTTTAAATAACCACTGCTCGAGTTAAGGGATGTATTAATTCTCCAGAGTTGAGGTTATCGAGTAAATGAGCTATGCCATTAAGCAAAAAACCGGATCAATTGATCCGGTTTTTTAGTATTAAGCTATCGAGCTGTTAACCAGTATAGGGTGCTGGTTGGCTAGTGGTAGCACGCTCGGTTAAATCAATTGGTTTAACATTAGTAGGTTGGGCCATTTTACGAATTTGCATCACGACACCCAGCTGCGGGTGATCAAAGTAGTGGATCTCACCACTTCGCACACGGCGATTCTGAATAAGGGGGATGCTTTCTAAATAAGGTGCTAGTTGCTTTTTACCTTCAATGTCTAGAGCCGCATATTCATTAAACTCTAAAGGACTTGATTCAAGCATCTTTTGAGTCGGTTTACGCAAAGCCAGATTATTTTCAATATACAGGTAATGGCTGAGATAAATGTTTATCGAGCCATCTAACTCCCATACAGGGCCTATTTTTGGCGCTTCATAAAAGTTACCTAAAGCACCAAATTCTGTGCTTGGCATGGCTTCTGTTTGAGTTGGCTTTTTGACAGCTAAACCATGATATTCAAAACTTTTTGAAAAATCCTTTCCGCCAAATATTCGCACAGGCTTAGCGCGTCTGCGCGACTGCATATTTTGTTGCCAGGTTAAATGCACTAGGCTTTTAACATAAGGTTCGCGGCTAATGGTTCTCATTAAGTCATTAAACTTACCCTGGCTTTGAGCCAGCAGTAATGGACCTTGACCTAAATAAGCGGTTTGCGGCTTGTTGGCTCCGATATTAAACGGAACCTCGCTTGGATGAGCCGCGATACTGTTACTGATTTTTGGGTCATTACAGTTACTTGAGCCATTGGTCCAGTCGGTTGAAGTACAACCATTTAAGCCAACGGCTACTCCGGTTATGTCGGTACTGATCACTGGAGTAATGATATCCACCGTGTCTTTACTGAGTTTGGGCGGTGTAGCATTTAGCCATTTTTCAACTGACGGTTGTTGGCGTTCAAATACAAACACTTCAACTTCAAACCATGATTCTGCATGGGCTGAAAAGCTGTGGGATAGCGCTGTGATAGCGGCGATAGAAATCGCAAGTTTACGAAGCACTATTTGTCTCCAAAATTTGATGTTTAGCGAACTGTCCAAGCAGGGTGTTGATTAACTCAAGACGCTCTTTGCTTGTCTCAGCAGGAATGTTGAACTTTAACTTATTTGGCCCGTCCATTCGATAGATTTGTGGTTGGTTTTGCAACAAACCAATAATAAACATCGGATCGACGTGATTTTCTTGACCAAATTCGACACTGCCACCCTTGGCATGCATTTCAATTTTATGAATACCTAACGCGGTTGCTTGATGTTTATACAGAGTAATCGCCATCAAATTACGGGTTGGCACAGGTAACATACCAAATCGGTCAATAAATTCGACTTTAAGTTCATCGAGCATGGTGTCGGTTTCGCAGTTAGCGATACGTTTATATAATGATAAGCGCATATTAACATCACTGACGTAATCTTCTGGTAATAATGCCGGAATGCGTAAATCAATTTCTGCTTTGGCACTCATCATATAGGCTAAAGAAGGCTCTTTTCCTTCTTTGAGGGCTTTTACGGCAGATTCCAGCATTTCCATGTATAAGCTAAAACCAATTTTTGAGATATGGCCACTTTGTTCGTCGCCAAGCAATTCACCCGCACCGCGAATTTCTAAATCCTGAGTGGCGAGTAAAAAACCTGCGCCAAGATCTTCTAGGGCTTCAATGGCTGCAAGACGCTTACGGGCATCTGGGGTCATGCGTTTAGGATGTGGCGTCATCATATAAGCATAGGCTTGATGATGCGATCGTCCAACACGGCCGCGAAGCTGGTGCAATTGTGCTAAACCAAACATATCGGCTCGGTCGATAATGATGGTATTGGCACTAGGCACATCGATACCGGTTTCGATAATGGTAGTACATACCAACACGTTAAAACGTTGGTGATAAAAGTCGGACATGACTTTTTCAAGATCGCGTTCACGCATTTGCCCATGGGCGGTTATGACGCGGGCTTCTGGCAGTAAATCGCGAATATTTTGCGCCGTTTTTTCAATGGTCTCAACATTATTATGCAGATAATACACTTGGCCACCACGCAAAATTTCACGCAAAATAGCTTCTCGTGCCGTGGCTTTGTCATATTCACGCACAAAGGTTTTTACTGCCAAACGTTTAGCTGGAGGGGTAGCGATAATCGATAAATCTCGCATACCTGACATAGCCATGTTCAATGTCCGCGGAATCGGTGTGGCGGTGAGGGTTAAAATGTCGACATTGGCACGTAATGCTTTAATTTTTTCTTTTTGACGCACACCAAAGCGGTGTTCTTCGTCGATGACTAATAACCCGAGGTTATCGAAGTTAGCTTCTGAAGACAGTAACTTATGGGTACCGATAACGATATCGACTTTACCTTCAGACAGTTGTTCGACAACACTGCTTTGCTCTTTAGCGGTTCTAAAGCGTGACATCACTTCAATAACGATAGGCCAATCAGCGAAACGGTCTTTAAAGTTTTCGTAGTGTTGCTGGGCAAGTAGGGTAGTCGGCACTAACACCACCACTTGTTTACCGGCATTCACGGCAACAAATGCTGCTCGCATGGCCACTTCTGTTTTGCCAAAACCTACGTCACCACAGACTAAGCGATCCATTGCGCGTGGTGCTTGCATGTCTTCAAGTACTGCGTGAATGGCACTTTCTTGGTCGACGGTTTCTTCAAAGGGAAAACCTTGACTGAATTGGGCGTATTCTTCTTCATCAATACTCATTGCATCGCCAGGGCGAGCTTGACGACGGGCATAGACATCCAACAATTCTGCGGCCACATCACGAATACGTTCGATGGCTTTTTTCTTGGCCTTAGCCCAGGTTTCGTTACCTAACTTATTGAGGTGAGTATTACCATCGCCGCTGGCATTGTAGCGACTGATAAGATGCAGTGACGACACTGGCACATACAACTTGTCACCACCTGAATATTCCAGTTTTAAGTATTCTGCAACCAAACCGCCAGTATCGAGCGTTTCTAATCCTTGGTATAACGCAACACCGTGCTCTAAGTGGACAATAGGTTGACCGACTTTAAGTTCAGCTAGGTTTTTAACTAAAACATCGGTGCTAACTTGCTTTTGCTTTTCGCGGCGACGTTGCTGCGAAATACGCTGACCAAACAGTTCGGTTTCACAAATGATGCTCACGGCACCTTTTGCCGTGTCGGTTAGCACACAGCCTCGCGCTAAAGGTGACACGATTAAACCGATATTGTCTTTGGCTGCTAGGTAGTCGTTAAGATGAGCAAACTGTTTGGGTTTAATGTCAATTTTGGCAAACAAGTCTAACAGGGCTTCGCGGCGGCCTTCGGATTCGGCACTAAACACTAATTTTGGATGCTGCTGACAATACTCTTGTAACGCAATGAGTGGTTGTTTGAGTTTATGGTTAGCATTGATGTCA
>NZ_PJAP01000284.1:0-11429 GCF_002836795.1 Shewanella sp. 11B5
TTAATTGTCCACGGGACAACGCATCCTGCGCTGGTAAATTACCCGCACGCAAACGTAAGTCTGCTTTATGGGGGCCGCTGCCCGTATTTCCAGCGGCTAAATCTCTTGAATATTGGTTTTCAAGTAATTGGGCAAAATCCGTTTTACTGTCCCATCCTCGAGTAAAAGAAACCTTAATATCAATCTGAGGTAAAAACACTCCGATTATACCCTTTAGTAGCACATTTAACGAGTCTACATATTGATTTCGTATATCGGTAACCTGTTCAGCATACCGCACCAACTCCTTATCCCAAAACTGTATTTGGCTATAGGAAGATTGATTTCTAAGTAATTGGTTTCGTTGCTTTAATACCTTTCGAGTATTCACCCAAGCTTGATAGAAATGTGGATCAGAATGAAATGCACCCCAATCGATAAATTGACGACGGGCTTTAGGTCCCTCAAACAATAAAGAAAAACTTTCGGGAGTAATAACTTGAATGGGTAATGTTTCGGCCAGGGTTGATAAACGCTTCACTTTCTCGCCATCAATTTTAACTTCGATTTCGCCACTTCGATGACGACGTAAGCCTATTTTACAATCTCTATCTGCATCAATTAAATGCGCAAACAAGGTCAGTTTATCATCATCATTATTGATCACACGTTGGGATAAATGGCTTCTAAACGAACGGCCCATACCCAAAAAATAAATAGCTTCAAGAATACTGGTTTTGCCACTGCCATTTTGACCGTAAATCAAATTTAAGCCATCACAAGGCTGTAATGAAGCAGAGGTAATATTACGAAATGAACCAATGTTAATGCGTGATAAACTCATGAAGACCTATTGTGATAACCCAATAAAACGCTAGAGACAAAGAAGGTGCTTTGCAGCACCTTTGATATAGCAATAACACAATAACGCATTACAGGCGCATTGGCATCACCACATACATAGAATCTTCTTCTTTGTGGTTCTCAATCAAGGCACTGGAATTACCATCAATTAAAGTAATTCGCACTTCATCACTGGCTAAGTTGTTTAATACATCAAGCAGGTAACTAACGTTAAAACCAATTTCTAGATTGTCAGAGTCATATTCAACATCAATAATCTCTTCTGCTTCTTCTTGCTCTGGATTATTGGCAGTAATTTTTAATAAACCAGTTTCAAGCTGAATACGTACTCCACGGAATTTTTCATTCGATAGGATAGAAGCACGAGTTAACGCTTGTTTTAGTTGATTGCGACTGGCGATAACCACTTTGTTGCCACCCTTAGGTAACACACGGCGGTAATCAGGGAAACGGCCATCTACAAGCTTACTGGTAAATACTGCAGAACTGGTAATCGCTCTAATGGCATTATCACCAATGGCAATGGTAATGTCCTGATCGTCACTGTCGAGCAAGCGCGCCATTTCAACCACCCCTTTACGAGGCACAATCACTTGTTTTTCAGGTAATGAAACATCAAGCGTACGATGGCTTAAGGCTAAACGATGTCCGTCGGTAGCAATAGCACGTAATACATTGCCTTCCGTCTCAAATAACAAACCATTGAGGTAATAACGGACATCTTGGTTAGCCATTGAAAACTGAGTTGAATCAATAATCGACTTCAACACGCCTTGCTTTAAGCTAAATTCGATATCCGCCTGGAATTCTTCAACGTTGGGATAATCTGCGGCGGGTAATGTTGCCAATGAAAAACGGCTGCGACCTGAACGCAATAACCATTTATTATCTTGTTGTTCGACCTTTAATTCGCTCTGCTCTGGTAATGACTTAACAATATCCAGTAGCTTTTTAGCAGGAACGGTCGTACGACCGATATCAATGTCACCATGAATAGCCGCTTGGCCCACCAACTCAACCTCTAAATCAGTGCCCGTTAGCTTAAGTGATGACTCACTAACTTCAACTAATAAGTTGGCTAAAATAGGTAAGTTGTGTCTGCGTTCTACCGCGCCGCACACTAGCTGCAACGGCTTTAATAGGGCGTCCCTATCAATTGAAAATTTCATCGTGTCTACATTCCCTGAATTAAGAAGACAAAGTTCTAATCAAGTTAGCATAATCTTCTTTAATATCATGACTTTCTTCGCGCAGTTGGGCGATTTTACGACAAGCATGCAATACTGTCGTATGGTCACGACCACCAAAAGCATCACCAATTTCCGGTAAACTTTGGTTAGTAAGTTCTTTAGATAGCGCCATTGCCACTTGCCTAGGCCTTGCCACACTGCGAGAACGGCGTTTAGACAGCATATCTGCCATTTTTATTTTGTAGTATTCAGCAACAGTCTTCTGAATATTATCTATAGTGACTAATTTTTCTTGCAGTGCCAAGAGATCTCTTAATGCTTCACGCACAAAGTCGATAGTGATTGGACGGCCAGTAAAGTTAGCATTAGCAATCACGCGGTTTAGTGCACCTTCTAATTCACGTACGTTTGAACGTAAACGCTTGGCAATAAAGAATGCCACTTCATCAGGTAGGTTTATTCCACTCTCTTGTGCTTTGCGCATTAAAATCGCTACGCGGGTTTCTAATTCAGGTGGCTCAATAGCAACCGTTAAGCCCCAACCAAAGCGTGATTTTAAGCGATCCTCTACCCCGTCGATCTCTTTTGGATAACGGTCTGAGGTTAAAATAATTTGATGATTACCTTCTAACAATGCATTAAAGGTATGGAAAAACTCTTCTTGTGAACGATCTTTATTGGCAAAAAATTGAATGTCATCAATAAATAGCGCATCGACACTACGGTAATAACGTTTAAATTCTTCGATCGCGTTATTTTGCAGCGCTTTTACCATGTCCTGAACAAAACGCTCAGAATGCATATACACCACTTTGGCATTGGGATTATTTTTAATAATGCCATTACCAACCGCGTGTAAAAGGTGAGTTTTACCTAAACCAGTGCCGCCATATAAAAATAACGGATTATAAGCACCACCAGGATTTTCAGAAACTTGCAATGCCGCTGCTTTGCCTAACTGGTTCGATTTACCTTCAACGAAGTTATCAAATTGGTAAGTAGGATTAATATTGCTGCGGTGATTAGGGTTAATAATCGGTTCAGCCTGGGTATTAAAGGACGTGGTTCCTACCTGGGCTTTAGTTTGGCGATTAACAGGTTTAGCCGCTACAGGAGCTGGCGCAACCGGACGAGCTGAGGGACGGCTACCAATATCAAAACGTAACTTAGGTGCATTACTGCCCATTTGTTCAGTAAAAAATTGATTAATGATATTGATGTATTTATCGCGTACCCAATCCAGCACAAAACGATTTGGCGCATACAAAACCAAAGTATCACCATCCATTTCAGCCTGTAACGGACGGATCCACATACTGAACTGCTGTGCTGATAACTCGTCTTGCAGTCTGCCGATACATTGTTGCCAAAGTGAAACCGCCACTTATTTATCCCCAAATATCTTTAATCAAAGGAGGTGTATTCTATAGGGAGATCACAATGATCGCTATCCTTTAAAGAAGAATTATCCCCAGCGGGATCATTCTGTGTATATATCTGAGATCAACGAAGATCAAAATCGATCCATTAATTGCAAAATTCAAGCAAATCCAGCTTTATTAACCGATCCACCTTGATCTATAATAGCATTTCTTTGATCTACTGAAACAACGAAAGATCCACAAGATATAGTGTCTGTACACAGACTTATCCACATCTTCTGGTGCTTAATCGATAGTAGCTTCAAATAAAGATTGGCAGAAATTTGTCATATAAGTACTTTCGTTATTGACGAGGCTACTTAAAGTGATTACAATTCGGCCTCTTTTTTGCCCTTACCTCTAATTTTGGAGATAAGGTAAATTCACTAACAAAGACGGATTGCCATCATGAGTAAACGTACTTTTCAACCTAGCAACCTGAAGCGCAAGCGTTCTCACGGCTTCCGCGCTCGTATGGCTACTGTAGGCGGCCGTAAGGTCCTTGCACGTCGTCGTGCGAAAGGTCGCGCTCGTTTATCTGCGTAAGTAGATAACTAGGTGACTAGCTATACCTTTTCGCGGGAGTTACGTTTGTTAACTCCCGCGCAATTTAAATCTGTATTCTCCAATCCAATCAAAGCATCCTCTGCTGAAATAACTCTGCTCGCAATTCCAAATTCAGAGCAACATCCTCGTTTAGGATTAACTGTGGCCAAACGTTTTGTTAAACGTGCAAACCAACGTAATCGTATTAAACGTGTGATAAGAGATAGTTTTCGTTTACATCAACACGACATCCCAGATATAGATATCGTTGTATTAGTCAGAAATGGCGTGATGGAAATGGAAAATGCAGAACTACACAAATTAATAGAAAAGCTATGGCGCAAACTCAGTCGCCGTTACAATGGCTAGCAACCACGGTTATCCGTGGTTACCAAATTCTTATCAGCCCTTTATTGGGACCGCGTTGTCGGTTCAATCCAACTTGTTCTTATTATGCTATAGAAGCAATAAAAACACATGGAACAGTAAAAGGTAGTTGGTTTGCAATGAAACGCATATTAAAATGTCACCCTTTACATCCCGGCGGTAGTGATCCCGTCCCCCCTAAAAATGACAGGTGTAATAAATAGGCTATGGAATCTCAACGCAATATATTGCTAATCGGTCTGCTGTTTGTCAGCTTTTTAATGTGGCAACAATGGCAAACAGATAAAGCACCAAAACCAGCAACAGCACAGACTGTTACTCAAACTAACGCCGCCTCACAACACAGTGCTGACGTTCCAGAAGCAGATATCTCTGGGGTACCAGTAGAATTACCTGCAAATAAAAACCTTATTAGCGTTAAAACTGATCAGCTTGATATTAAAATCAGCCCGATTGGTGGTGACATAGTTTATGCCGCATTAGTGGAACATAAACGCGAAATTGACAGTAGTGATCCATTTGTCATTTTAGAGCAAAAGAACAATTTCACTTATATAGCCCAAAGCGGACTTATTGGTCGTGATGGTATTGATAGTAGTGCCAATGGTCGAGCAGCTTATAGTGTTCAAACCAATTCATATTCTTTGGCTGATGGTAAAGACACATTAACCGTGCCATTTACTTATACAGCAGACAACGGTGTCACCTACGTAAAAACCTTTACGTTCACTCGTGGTCAATATGATGTCGGCGTAGATTACAGCATCAGCAATACTTCAGCTGCACCGTTACAAGTGCAGATGTATGGTCAAATTAAGCAAACGATTAAAGAATCTGAAAGCAGCATGATGATGCCAACCTATCGTGGTGGTGCTTTCTCGGCTCAAGATACTCGTTATGAGAAATATAACTTTGACGATATGGCTGACAAAAATCTCGCTAAAGTAACACTCGGTGGTTGGGCAGCAATGCTACAACATTACTTTGTGTCAGCTTGGGTGCCGCCAGCAACAGATTCAAACACCATTTTCTCAAGTATGAGTGCTGGTGGAATGGCTAATATTGGTTTCCGAGGTGCGGTATATGATATTGCTCCTGGCGCGACTCAAGAAATTAGCTCGCAGTTTTATGTTGGTCCAAAAAACCAAAAAGAGCTTTCAGCTATTTCTGAAACCTTAAACTTGGTTGTTGATTACGGTTTCTTATGGTGGTTAGCCATTCCAATCCATTGGTTATTGATGTTCTATCAATCATTTGTGGGTAATTGGGGTGTAGCTATTATTTTGATCACCCTCACCGTTCGTGGTGGTCTATATCCGCTGACTAAAAAGCAATATACCTCTATGGCCAAAATGCGTAATCTGCAGCCTAAATTGACAGAGATGAAAGAACGCTTTGGTGATGACCGTCAAAAGATGGGTCAAGCTATGATGGAACTGTATAAGAAAGAAAAAGTAAACCCTATGGGCGGTTGCTTACCTATTCTGTTACAGATGCCAATTTTCATTGCATTATACTGGGTACTACTTGAAAGCTATGAATTACGCCACGCGCCATTCATGCTTTGGATTACTGACTTATCAGTTCAAGATCCGTACTATGTATTGCCATTGTTAATGGGCTTATCAATGTTCTTGATGCAAAAAATGCAACCGGTAGCGCCAACAATGGATCCAATGCAAGTGAAAATGATGCAGTGGATGCCAGTTATCTTTACCGTATTCTTCTTATGGTTCCCAGCTGGTCTAGTACTTTACTGGTTAGTGGGTAACTTAGTTGCAATCACACAGCAGAAAATTATTTATGCTGGCCTTGAGAAAAATGGCATAAAATAAGCCTAAGCTCAATGTTGTATAACTGATTAAAAAGGCGGCTGATTAGCCGCCTTTTCCTTTATCAATTTTATAGGTAATACCGTGACAACAGACACTATTGTGGCACAAGCCACCGCCCCTGGAAGAGGTGGCGTAGGCATCATTCGTATTTCTGGTGATTTAGCCACTAATGTAGCAACAGCGATTATTGGCCATGTGCCTAAAACTCGTTATGCAGAATATTGTGACTTTAACAATGCTGACGGTCAGGTGATTGATCAAGGGATTGCGCTATTTTTTAAAGGACCAAATTCATTTACCGGCGAAGATGTCCTAGAACTGCAAGGTCATGGTGGTCAAATCGTGCTCGACATGCTAATTAAGCGTGTAATGGAAATAGACGGTATTCGCATTGCTAGACCAGGTGAGTTCAGCGAACAAGCCTTTATGAACGATAAACTCGACTTAACTCAAGCAGAAGCGATTGCTGACTTAATTGATGCTACTAGTGAACAGGCAGCAAAAAGTGCCTTGCAATCACTACAGGGTGAATTTTCAAAAGAAGTACACGAGCTTGTCGACCAAGTCACCAACCTGCGCTTATATGTAGAAGCAGCGATTGACTTCCCCGATGAGGAAGTCGACTTCTTATCCGACGGTAAAATTGCCAACGCGTTATATAAAATCATCAGTAAACTAGACACTGTACAAGCTAGCGCCAAGCAAGGTTCAATCATCCGCGAAGGAATGAAAGTTGTGATTGCCGGCCGCCCTAATGCCGGTAAATCAAGCTTACTTAATGCATTAGCCGGTAAAGAATCAGCCATTGTGACTGAAATAGCCGGAACGACTCGCGATGTACTTCGTGAACATATCCACTTAGACGGTATGCCACTGCACATTATCGATACGGCTGGGTTACGAGACACACTCGATACTGTTGAACAAATAGGTATCGAACGCGCATGGGCAGAAATAGCCAGTGCCGATAGGGTCTTGTTTATGGTCGATGGCACCACAACTGATGCTGTGAATCCTCACGAAATTTGGCCCGACTTTATCGACCGTTTACCTGCAAAACTAGGGGTAACGGTAGTACGAAATAAAGCAGATCTAACGGGTGAAGCCTTAGATAAAACCGAAGAACAAGGCAGTTGTGTTTACCGGATATCAGCTAAAACAGGTTTAGGTGTTGATGAGTTAAAGCAGCATCTTAAATCATTAATGGGTTACCAAAGTAACTTAGAGGGGGGATTTATTGCCCGTCGCCGTCATTTAGAAGCGCTCGAGCTTGCCGCAAATCACTTACAACTGGGCAAAGAACAACTTGAAGTGTATTTAGCTGGAGAGTTACTAGCAGAAGAACTGCGCATGACACAAATGGCCTTATCTGAAATCACCGGTAAATTCACATCAGATGATCTATTGGGCAAGATTTTTGGCTCATTCTGTATTGGTAAATAGTGTATCGATAAATAGGTGTAAATTGATGAAACTCGCTAACCAAGTTGTGGTACTCGATTTTGAAACCACAGGACTATCACCAGATAACGGTGACCGAGCCATAGAAATTGGGGCGGTTAAGTTAGTTAATGGTCAAATAGTCGATACTTTTCAGGAATTGATTAATCCTGGTCGGCGAGTCAATAGCTTTATTGAGCAATACACTGGTATTAGTAACGATATGCTTAAACATGCCCCTGCGTCCAAACAAGTCATGGGGCAGTTTGCTAAGTTTATTGATGGTTTTAATTTGGTGGCACACAATGCCAGCTTTGATAAAAAGTTTCTCGATGCCGAGTTTAGCCATAACAAACTGCATTACAGCGGTCAATTTGCTTGCTCGTTGTTATTATCAAGGCGGATAAGCCAAGATGCCCCTAATCATAAGCTTGGCACGCTTGTAAATCATCACCAATTACCTAACGATGGCGTGTTTCACCGGGCCTTGGCTGATGCCACCATGACCAGCCATTTATGGTTACATCAAATAGATCTATTACAACTACAGCTGCCCAAACAAGCTATTACCATTGATATTATCAATAAAATATCCAGCCTTCCAAAAGCTCAAATTGCACGTTATTTGCGAACTATGAGCTAGAGTATTGTTAACTTCCATCGTTAACATTGGTTCGAGAAAAACAGCATATAGTTACAACTCTTGCGATAACTTATCGACCAGCAATCTGACTTTGGGTGATAAATGGCGATTATGCGGATACAAAGCCCAAATACCTTCTTTAGGTTGTTGAAAAGGAGCAAGCAATACCGCTAACTGCCCCTCTGCTATAGCATCATTGACGTAATATCCTGGTAACTGCACAATCCCCAAACCACATATAGCTGCATTCAATAAACTCAAACCACTGCTACAAGCTAAAGACCCATGCACTTTTACCGTCTTAGGTTTACCTTGCTCAACAAAATGCCAATGTGACTGACTGCCGATTAAACAATTATGCTGACTTAACTCCGATAACGCATAAGGCGTACCGTATTTAGCGATATAACTCGGGGCTGCGCACACATATTGGCTTCGACTCGTAAGCCGCTTTGCCATCATAGTAGAATTAGTTAACCGCCCTAACCTAATCGCCAAGTCATAACCACCATCCACTAAGTCAAGTTGCTGATTAGTCAGCTCACAAATCACTTCAATGTCAGGATATTGCTGCATAAAATCAATCACTATCGGCATGATAAACTTTTCACCGTAAGTCACTGGTGCAGTAATTCTAATAAGTCCTTGTGGCTTATCTTTTAAACTTGAAATAGCGCGTTCTGCTTCATCAAGACTGTTTAATACCTGGCGACAATGCTGATAATAGACCGTACCTTCTTCGGTTAACGATACTTTACGAGTGGTGCGATAAAATAATTTGGTGTTTAAACGGTTTTCAAGCTGACTAATTTGTCGACTCACTTGCGCGGTAGAAATACTCAAACGCTTGCCAGCCACAGTAAAACTGTCCGTTTCGGCCACCGCCACAAATTCAAAAATGCCTTCCCACTTCATAATTATTACATTCTCGTAAAAGTCATTTGCAAAATAAGCTAATTATCATTCTATGATAAACAAATACAATGGCTAAATACACTACACTGTAGTCATACCTCTTAACCATGTTGACCATGGTCGTTAATGTTAAGGAAATCATTTATGTCAGCACAATTTATTAAATCAAAAGCCGCTATTGCTTGGGGACCTGGCCAGCCACTATCGGTAGAAGAAGTCGACGTCATGTACCCAAAAGCAGGTGAAGTCATGGTACGTATTGTGGCATCTGGTGTTTGTCATACTGATGCTTTCACGCTTTCAGGTGATGATCCTGAAGGGGTATTCCCAGCGATTCTTGGTCATGAAGGTGGCGGTATTGTTCACATGGTAGGTGAAGGCGTTACTAGCGTACAAGTCGGCGATCATGTTATTCCGTTATACACAGCAGAATGTGGAGTATGTAAATTCTGTACTTCTGGTAAAACTAATCTTTGTAGCGCAGTACGTGAAACTCAAGGAAAAGGATTAATGCCAGACGGCACCACGCGTTTCTTTAAAGATGGTGAGCCAATTTTTCACTACATGGGCTGTTCAACATTTTCTGAGTACACCGTATTACCGGAAATATCATTAGCCAAAGTCAGTAAAGATGCGCCTTTAGAAGAAGTCTGTTTATTAGGTTGTGGTGTGACCACCGGCATGGGCGCTGTATTGAAAACAGCTAAAGTTCAAAAAGGTGATACTGTCGCTATTTTTGGTTTAGGCGGTATCGGTCTATCAGCAATTATTGGTGCCACCATGGCTGGCGCCAGCCGAATTATTGGTATTGACCTTAATGAATCTAAATTCGAACTTGCCAAAAAATTAGGTGCAACCGACTGCATTAACCCTAAAAACTTTGATAAGCCGATTCAAGAAGTGATTGTAGAAATGACCGATGGTGGTGTCGATTTCTCATTTGAATGTATTGGTAACGTCAATGTAATGCGCAGTGCATTAGAGTGCTGTCATAAAGGTTGGGGTGAGTCAGTCATTATTGGTGTAGCCGGTGCAGGCCAAGAAATATCAACCCGTCCATTCCAGTTAGTCACTGGTCGCGTATGGCGCGGCAGTGCATTTGGTGGCGTTAAAGGACGCAGTGAATTACCGGGCATTGTTGAGCAATACCTAGCTGGCGAATTTAAACTTGACCACTTTATTACTCACACCATGGGTATTGAAGGCATAAACGATGCATTTGATTTAATGCACAAAGGTGAAAGTATTCGCAGCGTGATCCACTTTGCCAAGTAACGCTTAATTTATCATGACAGACGCAGTTAAGCGTTAAACAACTTAACTGCGGTCTGACAAATAAGGACACATAATGACCATTGAAAGTATCAGCAGTACCAAAGCATTTGGTGGTTGGCATAAACAATACAGTCATCAATCAAGTGCGCTTAATTGCACCATGCGGTTTGCTATTTACTTACCACCACAAGCCGAAAGCCAAAAAGTACCGGTTTTATACTGGTTGTCAGGGCTTACGTGTACTGATGAAAACTTTATGCAAAAAGCAGGTGCACAGCGAATAGCAGCAGAGCTAGGCATGGCTATTGTCGCACCCGATACCAGCCCACGAGGTGAAAATGTCGCAGATGATGCTGACGGCGCTTATGACTTTGGTTTAGGCGCAGGCTTTTATCTAAATGCCACTAAACCACCATTTAGTCAGCATTACCAAATGTATGATTACGTGGTAAACGAATTGCCTGCATTGATTGAAGCTCATTTTCCGGTAACAGAACAACGTAGTATTAGCGGTCACTCAATGGGTGGACATGGCGCGTTAACTATCGGATTAAAAAACCCTAATAAATATAAAAGCTTGTCTGCATTCAGTCCTATTTGTCACCCAATGGACAGCCCATGGGGCATCAAAGCATTCCGCGGTTACTTAGGTGATGACCAGCAACAATGGAAACAATACGATAGCTGCGAGTTAATGGCCAATAGCCAACTATTTGTGCCCGCGCTGGTGGACCAAGGCAGTAATGACAATTTTTTGAACGAGCAATTAAAGCCACAAGACTTAGTCAAAGTAGCAAAAGACAAAGGTTATCCGCTTGAACTAAGAATGCAGCCTGGTTATGACCACAGCTATTATTTTATCGCGACATTTATTGAAGACCATCTGCGTTTTCATGCAAAGTATTTGTCATTAAGTTAACTATCCAAGTAATAC
>NZ_PJAP01000406.1:0-5173 GCF_002836795.1 Shewanella sp. 11B5
ACAGCGATAAGTAAACCAGAAGATAAACGGGACATTACATGGCTCCTGTCGACATTATCCGATTATTTTTAAGCAATGTTGAGTTACGGTCATCTTTCAACATAAAGCCTTTATCCATCATTGTTGGGGCCGCTGACACTTTAGCCGCTGATGACGTCAGCGCTGGACACTGGTTATTATCACGGTAATACAATGCGGCGCTTAAGAGTCGCTCATTGGTATCACCAAGCGCATGGTTTAAATCATCGCTTAGCGCACAACCTTCAATTTCACTGTCGAGTGTTGGACTTGAAGTGGGCACAAAACCATCTGAATAATCACCAAAACCTTTATCGTTCACGCCTTTAAATTGAATGCTAAAGTAAGTGGTGCCGCAGTTTGGTGTTGGGTAAAATCCATAAGGCTTTCCGCACGTTGTACCACCAATTTGAATCACTTCAATATCAATACCACGCAGACTATTCATCAATGCTTCACTGGCCGAGCAAGTATCTGCTGTTGTTAATACATAAAGCCGCTTAAGGTTTAGTGAAGGCAGTGTAATCCCTGCACGTAGCAACCCAGTATTAAAGCCTATTGTTTCCGGAATAAACGGCGTTGGTTCGAGTATTGCTCTAGTTACGGGATCGATAGTTCGATATTTATCATTAAAACTGGTGCGTTCAAATATGCGATTATTGGTCGCGGTATCTCCTGCTATCATGTAACCCAACTGACTCGCTAAGGCGAGTAAACCGCCACCGTTGTAGCGTAAATCTAGGACTAAATCTTCTACATCCGCTTCGCTTAACGTGGTGATAGCATCAAACAACCCTCGCTCAGCAGTCGCTATATGAGAGTTAAATTGTAAGTATCCAATCTTGCCGCTTGCTGTTTGGATCACTTGGGTATTTTGTACCGGGGTAGAGATAATGGTGGTGGCCGACAATATGACATTGCGATCAACACTGGCATTGAGATCTCGCACGGTAAATGTCGTTTGTTTGCCACTTTGAGTTGGGAACAACCCTGCATTTAATGTATCTATACTTGCACTATCGTCAGCATTAGCCACATTGACGCCATCTACAGCAACAATAATAGCGCCGCGATTTATTCCCGCGGCCACTGCTGGTGAATTAGGTTCGCTATAAGTAATGGTGACCTGACGTGTTACCCCTGCAGATGCATTGCGAAGTGACAGGTTAAATCCGTAACCGAATGATGCGCCAGATTGATTTAATTGCTCCCATTCATCAGTCGGCATTGAGAAATGAAACTTATCTTTTACATTACCGGTTTCAGACAGTTCATCTGTGATTAATAAATCAAAGTATTGCGCTACGGTATAAGGAGCAGGATCGCGATCGAAAATTTCATCATACCAAAGGTAAGTGTCGTTACTCCATGAGCGAAGCCAAAGCTTTTCGGTGAGTTCAGATCCAGTTTGATCGGCCTTGCACTGTAATGCGATCTCAGCGTATGGAGTAAATTGGCCCTTGGTCCAAGTGATGCTACTGCTGTCTGTCACCGGAGGTGTGACATTATTACTGGCTGACTCGCTTCCCCCACCACTGCAACCTGCAACGGTTAAACTGGCGGTAACCAATAACGGAGTGATAGCTTTCCTAAAAAGTAACTGCATTAATATTCCTTTATTTTACTTTATGTTAGTCATTTTTATTACAAATAACTGCTCTAGAATGCAACAGTATATTAACGCAAATGATTTACTAAAATACAGAGAATGATCAATAAATGAATTGATTATCGCGCTGCGAGTTCATCTTGCGAGAACCATGTCTTTGTCTACCCACGATATTGTTAAAGGACTGTTTCCGTAAGTTGTGTTCATCCTAGGATGAACACAAAAAATCAATTCCACCTTCGCAAAATCATCAATAGAGATTACTTACCAATTACTTATCAATTGCTTATGACAATACCCATTGATAAGAAATCATTCAGGCAGTAGCGATTACATACATCACACACTGTTTAACAATAAGCGTTGGGCAGCGATAGCTTACACCTCGATAGCCCCAAAAATTGGGACAAGTGATCTATAAAACAGTATAAGGACTTGTTTACGTGTTGAAAAATTGGGATGGAGGAAACTAAATACACATTTAAAATTAAACTAAATTTACTATTTTTGAGAAATCTTTAAAAACACTACACAAACTATAAATCAACTTATGGATATCATTAACAAAATAATCAAAATAACATTAATCGACAATATTAAATCAACAATATCAACTGAATAATATTACTGAGCTAAAGTTATAATAAAAATACAATTTAACAAATAAAAACATTACTTAAATTAAGATTTACTCAATATATCATTATGTAGTTGGCGTTATAGAAGCCGTATTATAGAATCCATATTAAATAAATATTTCTCTTAAAAAAACTCATTAGCAAGCCGTTTATATTATTAGACTTGCTAAATACTATGAGCTTACCTTAACACTAATTGAGTTAATAACTGCGACTGAGTCAATAATGCGACATTTTTTTGTTGCTGGCCATTAACACTCAACGTGACTTGTGGATTATCTAAAAATTCACGGGCATCTTCTGCACTATAAATTTCAGGTGTAGCAAGCTCATAACGTTGATTTTCAGCGACCTCTAATGTGAGGTACAAGGATTCTGAACGAACCCAATGGCCTGAATCATCTGCATTATCTTGGAATAAATCACGATAATTAATTTCAACCAATTGTTGCCCATGGCTAAGTCCAATCGTATTTTTTATACTGACGTTCTGACCATTAACGGTTTCAACTATCATTGAGTCTGGTACTGTAATACTCGATGCTTGAGCTGGCATGCCAAATAATAGCGTTAAGCCAACGGTAGTTGAGGTGAGTAACATCTTTACAGAAAATGAAGTCGTCATAATAATATCCATCCATATTTCATACTTAACGATTAAGTATGTTGGTATTAATGTAAAGGACCTCTGCATATAACAATAAATTTCAATTTTTTATATTTAAAAAAATTATCACCCATTAACATCACTAATATCTCTTTATCTTATTGTATTAATGATGGTTAACATTTTAAATATGTAAACCGCTATAAAACTCATAGGCCAAATTTCAACCAACACTCATTAATGCCGAGTAAGTAACGCACTTGATCATCAAAAAACCAAAAAATTGAAGAGTCATTCAACATACTCCAGTTCATCCTCAGTAAGTACAACCATGCGCCGTTACAATTAATTAGTGTCTTTTAGCCACTGTTACAGTGGATAAAAATGAAGTGGATATATTGCACTTCACATCACATCACTTGATGAAGATTAAGTCACACAGAAACACCGTTTAACGACTAAACTTTGTCATGCTGTTTATAAAAACAGTTTGCACAGATTCCAAATACTGCAGGAGTTTGACATCAATGGCAAAAACCTTATTAACACAATGATAAAAATAGATTTATTTTTTATTATTATCAGATTTGAACTACAGTAAAAGAAGGCAATGCCCTTTTATGTGGGGAAGAAATGGATAGTTTTTTCAGTTTGATGAGCAACACCGTATTGTTACTGGCTCTTGTCGTCATTTATGATGCCATAAAATTACAAAAAATAGCTCACAAGAAATATGGGAATATTTTGAGTGGTATTTTTATTGGAATGATCGCAATTTGTGTGATGAACAATCCTTGGGAGCTAAGGCCGGGGATTTTTTTTGATACTCGCTGGGTACTGTTAAGTTTAAGCGGGCTATTTTTTGGTTTTATTCCAACATTGATAGCTGCGATACTCGCCGCTAGTTTCCGTATTTATCAAGGCGGCGCCGGTTTATACGTTGGTACTTTAATTATTTTCATCAGCTCTGCCATTGGGTTAGGCTGGCGATACTGGATGAAGTCTTCAAACAAACAGCCCAATTGGCAAAACTTACTGGCCATGGGCTTTGTCGTAGAAATTGGCGTTTTACTCTGTTTATTACTCATGCCAGTGGCAGATAAATACGACATCATTATCACCATTAGTCCGACATTATTAACGGTGTATACATGTGGCACCATGTTAGTAGGGCTATTGCTAAAACAACATCAACAAAGACAACAAATATCTCAAGAGTTACTTAATCACAAAAGCTTCCTCGAAACCGAGAAAAACCTGTTACAAAGCATTATTGATGGCATTCCCGATATCATTTTTTACAAATCAGCCGATGGGGTTTATTTAGGCTGTAACAAGGCATTCTCTGAAGCTTTAAAGCTCAAACCCGAAGATATTAAGCATAAGACAGACTATGACTTATTTGACCGTCAACAGGCAGACAACTTTATCAAAGCCGATCTTTTTGTATTACAAAAAAACCAGCCGTGGATGAATGAAGAATGGGTCACGACCCCCGATGGTATCGCACATATTTTTAAAACCCATAAAACGCCCTTTGTTAATTCATCAGGGGAAATTAAGGGAATTGTGGGCGTAAGTAGAGATATGGCCGACAGAAAACTCATTGAAGAACAGTTACGCCGCAGTGAAAGTACTTATCGGAATATTATCAGTACTGCGCAGGATGGCTTTGCTATTGTATCGGTAGACGGCAAGATAATTGAGTCGAATCAGAGTTTCGCTAATATGACCGGTTATACACTCGACGAGCTATTTAATAAACCTATTGGAGAGATCGAAACCAGTAAAAACCACCAGTTTTCAACTCAAAATATCATTACAGCCAAGCAAGTAAAGGCGATTCATTATACTTCTCAGCACAAACATAAATTGGGCCATTTATTTCATGTTGAGGTGAACATCAGCTTTTGGGATGGTGATGATGGAATGTTCTTCTGCTTTATTAAAGACATTTCGCAGCGTATTAATGCCGAACAAAAACTGCTTCTGAGTGAGTCTAAATTCAGACATATTTTCGAAAAAGTACCCTCAATTTCAGTCCAAGGCTATGATAAAAACCGTTCGGTTATTTTTTGGAACCAGGCCAGTGAAAAGCTTTATGGATATACAAAAGAGCAAGCATTAGGGAAAAAATTAGAAGATCTCATTATTCCCCCACCATACAGAGAACATGTGATCAATAACGTCAATGCATGGATTAATGAAGGGATTCCTATTCTCGCTGAAGAATTACTCCTGCAACGTGCAGATGGTAGCAATGTAGCGGTTTACTCGTCTCATACGTTAATCAACAACACC
>NZ_PJAP01000407.1:0-5163 GCF_002836795.1 Shewanella sp. 11B5
CTGATAAATTGCCATGGCCAAAAACCGAAACGATGGCCACCGTTGTAGTCAATGATTGCATCAGCACCTAAGGATTGTGCTTGTTTCACTATTATTGGCAGGACGCTATTAATATTTCCATACCCATTTTTTGCATACTTTAACTGAGTAATAACGGTGTATTTTATATCTGATGAAGGCACTCCTGATATCAGGCAGATAGGATTGCTGTGGGATGTAGATTGATTGGCAACGATACTTGTGTTCGAAGCACATGATGTCAGCAGTACCAGACCGGTTAAAAGTATTAGCTTATGCATTAATTGAAATCCTTTCATTTAATTTAATTTGAAGCGCGCTAGTCTATCTGTTTTGGGTATGAATGACATCATAGACCGAGGTCAATGAAATAAGTGGGCAGAGTCTGAGGGATCGCTACAAAAGCATGAATAAAAATAATGAGATAGGTTAACAACTGAGGAACATTCATGGCATTTGGTGATCAAATTTATCGCCAAACAAACATTACCACGAGTCAATGCCATGGATGCGAAACACGTTTTATCAAAATGCCTATCGTTTGTCACCCACCGTTAACGCACAAAACTCGCCGACAGAGTTTATTCTCTGCCATTGAAAGATCAATGAAAGGTGGCTCGCTTTCTATCACTGGACTTGGCCGTGATATTGAGAATCAAGCCATGGAAAAACATAAGATTAAACGTGTGGATAGGCTCTGTAGTAATGGTCACTTACATCGTGATATCGAGTTCATATACACCCGTATGACCTATTTGCTCGTCGGAAAAATGAAGCAACCAATCATTCATATCGATTGGTCAGATCTTGATGACCGTAAGCAGCATTTTCTCATTCGAGCATCTTTGGCGGCTCAAGGGCGCTCATTGACACTTTATGAAGAAATACATCCGCTAAACAAAAAAGAGAAGCCTAAAACTCATCTACTATTTCTGAAAAAACTTAATCATATCCTCATGCCATTTATAGGTTTTAGTGTTTATCTCAAGTATCGTAGTAGCTGTTAACTATAGTTAAATAAACTGTATGACACTAAATACATAGGCCAACACCTGGATTCCGGCTCAAAAGCATTGCCGGAATGACGTAAATATAAGCATTACTGGAATGACGTAAATATAAACATAATCGGAATGACGAGTATTTACACATGACTGGAATGATGGAAATTAAAAAGCGAACCAACCGGTCCGCTTTTTAATGCTTTAGATATTATATCTGCAGGCTCCATTTTACTTGAGGCCGTTGAAGACTCTTTGCAAGTGAATGCGTGAGCCATGGATGGCAGGCTAGCTTTCGCGGTACAGGTCGTTCTTTGGTATCTGCCCCATATGAATACCGGAAATGTCATTATGATGTCGGGAACATCATTGACCATGCCATCACGACATTCGTAAATCCATGCACATCAGATTCCCATCGGAAGCGTTAGCATTTTCACTCTTTATTGTAAGATGGGCCGAAGCAGACTACAAACGAAGTTAAAAGCTAGATCAATCCCCATGGCGACCTTTTCGCATCAGTTGTTTAAATCATTAAGGAAAATGTTGCGGGACGGCTGGGCTAATTCTTTTAAAAAGAGTCAAGAGGGAACAGCCGTTGGTTTCCTCTTGGTCTGGTGTGGGCGAAGCGCCACGACGTTAGTGGCCGCAGGCCATAGCTAAGATGTAAGATGAAGAAAAAAGAAAACACCTGGATTCCGGCTCAAAAGCATTGCCGGAATGACGTAAAAATGGGAACGACAGGCATAAAAAAGCGACCTTTCAGTCGCTTTCAAATTGAAGTTCCTATTCAGGAACCACTATTAATAATGATTACTCATAATCACTTAAAGGAACACATGCACACATCAAATTGCGGTCGCCGTATACATCATCGATACGATTTACGGTTGGCCAGAACTTATTCGCCTTAACCGCAGCCGTTGGGAACACGGCCACTTCACGGCTGTACGGACGTGAATCGAACTCTGGGTCCATAATGTCAGCCAGCGTATGCGGTGCATTGTGCAGTGGATTATTGTCCACTGGCCACTCGCCTGCTTCTACCTTGGTAATTTCACCGCGAATAGAAATCATCGCTTCGATGAAACGGTCCAGCTCAACCTTAGACTCAGATTCTGTTGGTTCAATCATCAAGGTTCCCGCTACTGGGAAGCTCATGGTTGGTGAGTGGAAGCCGTAATCGTTTAGACGCTTAGCGATATCCATTTCGGTCACGCCTGAGGTTTCTTTTAATGGGCGTAAATCGATAATACATTCATGGGCAACACGGTCGTTACGGCCGGTGAACAACACAGGATAATGTGCTGACAGCTTTTTCATGATGTAGTTAGCGTTTAATAGCGCAGTTTGGGTTGATTGCTTAACCCCTTTAGTGCCCAACAACTTAATATACATCCAGCTGATTGGCAAAATGCTGGCGCTACCATAAGGTGCGGCCGATACTGCGCCGTTATGGTCGCTTTCGCGGCCTGGCTTAATCACTGTGTGGCCTGCTACAAATGGCGCAAGGTGTGATTTAACACCAATTGGGCCCATACCAGGACCACCGCCGCCGTGCGGGATAGCAAAGGTTTTGTGTAAGTTAAGGTGCGATACGTCTGCGCCGATAAAGCCTGGTGATGTTAAGCCAACCTGTGCGTTCATGTTTGCGCCGTCTAGGTACACTTGACCGCCATATTGATGGACTATTTCGCATACTTCGCGGATTGATTCTTCGTACACACCGTGAGTCGATGGGTACGTGATCATGATGCATGAAAGGCTGTCGGCAAGCTCCGCTGCTTTGGTGCGTAAGTCTTCTAAATCAACGTTACCTTGCTTGTCGCACGCTGTAACCACTACCTTCATACCAGCAAGTTGTGCTGATGCAGGGTTGGTACCGTGAGCTGATTGTGGGATTAAGCAAATGTTACGGTGCGCGTCGCCGCGAGACTCGTGGTATTTCTTAATCGCTAATAAGCCAGCGTACTCGCCTTGTGCACCAGAGTTTGGTTGAATACACACAGAATCGTAACCGGTGATTTTAACTAAAAACTCAGACAGTTCGTTAATTAACTGGGTGTAACCTTGTGCCTGATCTAGCGGGCAGAATGGGTGCATGTTAGCAAATTCTGGCCAGCTTACTGGTAGCATTTCCACTGCTGCGTTGAGTTTCATGGTGCATGAACCTAACGAGATCATTGAGTGGTTTAAGGCTAAATCTTTGTTTTCGAGACGCTTGATATAACGCATCATCTCGGTTTCGCTTTGGTAGCGATTAAACGTTGGATGAGTTAATACCGCATCTTGACGTACTAGCGCGTCTGGAATTGACTGGCTGCCATTAGCAACGATGTCGGCATCAAGTGCTGCAACATCTAAGCCGTGGCCTGCGCCTAGGATAACGTCAAATAAGTCTGCGATATCTGTACGGATAGTGGTTTCATCTAAGCTGATACCAAACACGCCGTCTGCATCTATACGTAAGTTAACTTGCGCAGCAATGGCGCGGGCATTAATGGCGGCAACGTCGGCACCTTTAACACTGATGGTGTCGAACCAAGTGGTGTTAGCTAAGGTTAAGCCTTTTGCTGTTAAGCCTGCCGCTAAAATGTCGGCTAAACGGTTAATGCGTGATGCTATGGTTTTTAAGCCTTGCGGGCCGTGGAATACCGCATAAAACGACGCCATGTTGGCTAATAAAATTTGCGCGGTACAAATGTTTGAGTTGGCTTTTTCGCGGCGAATATGTTGCTCGCGCGTTTGCATGGCCATACGTAATGCGCTGTTGCCGCGGGTGTCTTTTGACACACCAATAATACGGCCTGGCATTGAACGTTTATGTTCGTCACGGGCAACGAAGAATGCTGCGTGTGGTCCGCCGTATCCCATTGGTACGCCAAAACGTTGCGCGCTACCAAATACTACATCTGCGCCCATGGCGCCCGGTGATTTAAGTAACATTAACGACATGATGTCGGCTGCTACTGTAACAATGACTTTGTTGTCGCGAAGCGTAGCAAATAGCTCAGTGTAATCGGTAATTTGGCCAATACGGTTGGTGTACTGGAACAAGGCACCAAATAATTCGTAATTTACCGCTTCACTCGCTGGGCCAACGACCACTTCAAAACCAAAACATTCTGCGCGGGTTTTCACTACGTCTAATGTTTGTGGGAATACGTCATCGGCAACAAAGAAGATGTTGGCTTTTTTAGCTTTAGACACGCGCTTGGCAAGGGCCATGGCTTCTGCCGCTGCGGTTGCTTCGTCCAGCAATGAAGCTGACGCAAGGTCAAGGCCGGTTAGGTCCATTGACACTTGTTGGAAGTTTAAGATTGCTTCTAAACGGCCTTGAGCGATTTCTGGCTGATATGGAGTATAAGCAGTGTACCAACCTGGATTTTCGAACACGTTACGCAAAATAACATTTGGCACTTGCACGCCGTAGTAACCCATTCCGATATAGCTTTTAAAGACTTTGTTTTTGTCTGCTATGTTGCGGATATAGGCAATACCTTCGGCTTCGCCACATGAGTCACCGATGGTGAGGTCTTGTGGTAAACGAATTTTGCCAGGAACGGTTTGCGCGGTTAAGTCTTCTAACGACTCTGCACCAATGAAGTTGAGCATTTCTTGTTGCTGCTCAGCATTTGGGCCAATGTGGCGGGTTAGAAATAACTCGTGTTGTTCTAGTTGTGTCAGGGTTTGCTTGGTCATGTTAAACCTTGTTCCAAATCGACCAGTTATGGCTGTAGGGCACAGAACTGGATTAGGGTGAAAACGTGTAATACGTGACTAACCCGTAAAGGGTTTATTAATGCAACGCGCTTACGTCGTGAGTGGCTTTATGTGTGCCACTTCCTTTATGAAGCAGAAACGACAATACTGCAGGGCGCAACACTTTTATCGTTAGATAACAAAGAAGCTCCCGAGGGAGCTTCCTGCGTCATTGGCGCTTATTCTTCGTCAATCACTTCTTGGTAACCGTCTGCATCTAATAATGCATCCACTTCTGATTCGTCAGAAGGCATAACACGGAAGAACCAACCGTCACCAAATGCGTCGCTGTTAACAAGCTCTGGCGAATCTTCTAAAGATTCGTTTACGGCAATCACTTCACCAGAAATAGGTGCATAGATGTCTGATGCCGCTTTAACTG
>NZ_PJAP01000408.1:0-5147 GCF_002836795.1 Shewanella sp. 11B5
ACATATTAACCGAACTGACTCGCCACAAAAATAACAAACGTAATCTTGTTTCTTTAGTCATGAATTTGAGTGTTTAATTGACTATTAAGCCAATTACTTAACGCTAACATTAATTAATTGTTTATTTTATATAGTAATTTTCGCTTACAGCTTTGTCAATTTAGGTGTGGTTTTCGCGGTTAGAGCATCACAAGTAAGTGATTTTAGTGACTTTGATATTAATGTCGTCAATGGACTCACTCTGTTACCTAAGGTGATAGCGGCTATAAAATAGCTGAAGTATTGCACGCCATTATCTCGCTATTTAAGATATAATGCCTCGCAGATTTCTGGGAGGAAAAATGGACGTATCATCATTATTAGACGGCCTAAACGATAAACAGCGTGAGGCAGTCGGCGCGCCACTTTCAAATATGTTGGTGTTAGCGGGTGCCGGCAGTGGTAAAACCCGTGTATTAACCCATCGTATTGCGTGGTTAATGCAAGTTGAACAACAAAGTCCATATTCTATTTTGGCAGTCACCTTTACCAACAAAGCCGCGGCAGAAATGCGTGAACGGGTGGAAAAGGTTGTGGGCACTAACATGGGTAGGATGTGGATTGGTACCTTCCATGGTTTAGCGCATCGGTTATTGCGAACCCATTATCAAGACGCCAATTTACCGCAAAGTTTCCAGATTATCGATTCTGACGATCAGTTACGCTTACTTAAACGTATTCTAAAAAGCCTTAATTTAGACGAGAAGCAATATCCTCCTCGTCAGGCCCAAGGTTATATTAATGGCAAAAAAGACCAAGGATTACGTCCAAAGCATATCGATGCGGGCGGCTTTCCGATTGAACAGAATTTACTGAATATTTATAAGGTTTACCAAGAGTCTTGCGATCGTGCAGGTTTGGTCGACTTTGCCGAAATCTTATTACGAGCTCATGAATTATGGCTTAATAAGCCGCATTTACTGGCACATTATCAAGAACGCTTCCGTCATATTTTAGTCGATGAGTTTCAAGATACCAACGCGATTCAATATGCGTGGATCCGTGTGTTAGCCGGTAATACCGCCAATGTGATGATTGTCGGTGATGACGATCAATCTATTTACGGTTGGCGTGGCGCACAAATTGAAAACTTACATCGTTTCTTAAAAGACTTCTCGGGTGCAACAACCATTCGTTTAGAACAAAATTATCGTTCAACAGCGAATATTTTGAATGCGTCTAACGCTGTGATTGCCAATAACCCAGATCGTTTGGGCAAAGAGTTATGGACCGAAGATAAAGATGGTGAACCCATTTCGGTTTATTGCGCCTTTAATGAAATGGATGAAGCCAAATTTATTGTCGGACGCATTAGCGACTGGCATGAAAAGGGCGGCAGTTTGAGCGAGTGCGCTATTTTATATCGTTCAAATGCGCAATCGCGAGTATTAGAAGAAGCCTTTTTACACAAAGGGTTAGCGTATCGTATTTACGGTGGTCTGCGCTTCTTCGAGCGACAAGAGATTAAAGATGCTATGGGCTATATGCGTCTGATTAATAACCAAAATGATGATGCAGCATTCGAGCGTGTGGTGAATACACCTGCTCGTGGTATCGGCGATCGTACTTTGGATATTATACGCTCAACCGCCAGACAGCATGAACTGACGCTGTGGCAAGCTTGCGTGAGTTTAATCGAAGAAAAAGTCCTTGCTGGTCGTGCCGCTAATGCCATCAATGGCTTTATGGAACTGATTATTGCGATGCGAACGGATACGGCAGATATGTTGTTGTACCGGATGGCTGATGATGTGATTGATCGTTCAGGCTTGCGTACCATGTACGAGGCCGAAAAAGGCGAGAAAGCCCAAGCGCGAATTGAAAACTTAAACGAGCTGGTTACTGCTGCACGCAGTTTTGAAATGCCTGAAGAGCTTGAAGACATGGGCGAACTTAATGCCTTTTTGTCTCATGCAGCATTAGAAGCTGGCGAAGGTCAGGCTGATGCCTTTACCGATGCCGTGCAGTTAATGACATTGCATTCAGCCAAAGGGCTTGAGTTCCCAATGGTGTTTATGGCTGGCGTTGAAGAAGGATTATTCCCGAGTAAGATGGCACTGGATGAAGGCGATCGTTTAGATGAAGAGCGCCGTTTGTGTTATGTCGGTATGACCCGTGCAATGCAAAAACTGTACATCAGTTATGCGGAATCTCGTCGTATTTATGGCCGTGAAGATTATGCTAGCCCATCACGGTTTATTAACGAAATTCCAGAAAAGTTTGTTGAACAAATTCGCATACGTGCTCAGGTTAAGCCATCAGTTAGTCAGCGTTTTCCTGCTAAGGCTACGGTTGCCACTAAAAAACCTCATGGTTTTAACGACACCGGTCATAAAGTGGGTTCTAAAGTGAAGCACTTTAAGTTTGGTGAAGGTGTTGTCACTAGCTTTGAAGGTTCTGGTGAAAAAGGACGTGTGCAGGTCGAGTTTGTTGATTTCGGCAGTAAATGGCTGTTGGTGTCGTTAGCCAAATTAGAGCGTTGTTAATGTGTTTCGCTTGCTAAATCATGGAGAGATGACACCAATGTCATTGCAAGATAAGCTTCGTGCTTATGCACGATTAATGCGGATTGATAGGCCTATTGGTACCTTGCTGCTGCTATGGCCGTGTTTAATGGCACTGGTGTTAGCGGCTCAAGGGCTGCCAGATATTAAGGTGCTGTTAATCTTTATTGTTGGCGTGGTGATTATGCGCGCCAATGGCTGCATTATTAATGACTTTGCCGATCGTAAACTAGATGCTCATGTAGAGCGTACGAGTATGCGACCGTTGGTGTCGGGGGAAGTGTCTGTTAAAGAGGCACTGACTCTATTTACCCTCTTAGGTTTGGCTGCGTTTTGCTTGGTATTATGGCTTAATCCACTGGTAGTGCAATTATCTGTGGTGGGGATTATTTTAACGGTGATGTACCCGTTTATGAAACGGGTGACCAACATGCCACAAATGTTTTTGGGCATTGTGTGGAGTTGGTCAATTCCAATGGCTTATGCCGCTCAACTTGGTGAAGTGCCTGTTGAAGCATGGTGGTTATTTATGGCCAATTGGTGTTGGACGGTTGCGTACGACACCATGTATGCCATCGTCGACCGTGACGATGACTTAAAAGTCGGCATTAAATCAACGGCTATTTTATTCGGTCGCTTTGATCGACAAATTATCGGTTTGTTTCAACTTGCTGCACTAGGGTGTTTTGTAATGGCTGGGCTGGTGGCCGACCGTGGGGTTATTTATGGCTTGGGCATTATCAGCTTTATTGGTTTTGCCGTGTATCAGCAACGATTAATTTTTGGTCGTGAACGTGCGCCATGTTTTAAAGCCTTTTTAAATAATAACTGGGCCGGAATGGTACTGTTTATTGCACTTGCGCTGGATTATATGATTTAACGTTTGTGGTTTATTACCATAGGGCAGGGATGCATGAAAACAATTTATAGGTTAATCGGCGCGATAATGTGTTGTGGGTTATCTCTAGCCAGTGCGTCAGCTAACAATGATGCTGTACTGGCTGACTTAACAAGCAACGCTGTCGATGAGCATTCCACTGCTGCGGTTGTCAACATTCCTCGTACTCGTCAATTTATACTCAAAGATGGCGATCGCCACTATCAAGTGATGATCAAACTGCCTAAAGATTACCGCCACAATAGTAACCATCGTTACCCTGTAATCTATATGACGGACTCTATGTATAGCTTGCAAGTGGTGTCTGGTGCGACGCGATTCCCAATGAACAGTAACATGATGCAGCAAGCTATTTTAGTCGCCATAGGCTATCAGAGGCCAAGCAAAGGTTCGGCGAGTCGGATCCGTGACTATACCCCAAGTCACGATGCGAGTTGGAAACTACCCACTGGCGAGGCCAAGCGACACGTTGCTTATATCAGTCAGGTTGTTATGCCCTTCGTTGAAAAAAACTATCGGGTCGATACCCAACAAAACACCTTTGTGGGCAATTCGCTAGGCGGGTTATTGGGTGCTTATATTTTATTAGAACAGCCAAGGCTATTTGTGTATTACGTATTAGGCAGTCCATCTCTGTGGTTTGACAATAAACAATTGTTGCAGCAGTTTGTGCAGCGTTTTAGTCAAACACCAGCCATATCTGCCAAGGTGTTTATTGGCATTGGCGAATTAGAAAAACCACCTTATACCGATAATCATCATATGGTGGCTGATGCGCAGGCTTTTTTTGAACTGCTCCAATCCCATCCATCGGCGCAATCTGGTGACTTAGCACTCAAGCTGCTGCTCATTCCTGAGGCCGATCATTCTATGGCTTTTCCTACTACCGCTATTCATGGTTTAACTTGGCTGTTCAAGCGCAACTTATCTTGATACCCGTTCACGGCAATTTTTAGTAACAATTTTTGCGTCAATCAATAGCAGTGAAACTAATGTTTGCTGATATGTTAACAACTTGTATCTTCACGTTTATATTCACAATAATATGCGTGGGTTAATAACATATACAGGGATAAGTATTCAATGAGAGCCACGGTAAAGTATCGGTTAGTCTTTTTAGCCTTAATGGTGTTGAGCTTTGTGATAGGCGTTCAGTGGACACCAGAGTCGTTAACAAGCGATGCTGACAAGTGGTCGTTATACCTTATTTGTGGATTGTATTTTGTGTTACTGCCACTGAGCTACTGGTATTGCATTATTAAAATGGGTGGTCAGAAACTGTGGAAATTGATAGTTATTTTCAGTTTAAGCAGCTTAGTTGCTCGGTTTAGTTTTCCTGACGAAGTCGCGCACTATTTTGAGTTTATTGCTTGGTTACGCTATCCGATTATTGCGGTGTTGCTGGTCATTGAATTGTATTTGGTGGTGAGTGTTGTTCGTGGCTTGATTAAGGTGCGAAAGCTTAAGGGCGATCCTAGAGTCGGGGCGGTAGAAACGTATCGAGATGGCGATGAAAAAAGCTTAACTATCGCACTTATCATGGCCAGTGAGGCGACTAACTGGTTTTATTCAATCCCTTGGTTTTCACGTCATCATCCGGCGGCCATCGCCAATATTAACCTTATTAGTGCAACGCGCTGGCATGTATGGCTTATGCTAATGGGTTGTATCGCTGCATCTTGTGGCAGTTATTTATTACTGGTTTC
>NZ_PJAP01000409.1:0-5141 GCF_002836795.1 Shewanella sp. 11B5
ACCTGATATGTCGCTCCAAATCACTTCCCTAGTTTAAAATACAATATTAGCTCAGTTGCGCTTTTAGAAAATGCGATACCTTTTTTTTTGCCAAGGTATAGGTCATCAGTTCGAACCTGATATGTCGCTCCAAATCACTTCGCTAGTTTGAAATCCCTAGTTTGAACTGCAACGTTAGCTCAGTTGCGCCCTTAGAAAATACGATACCTTTTTGTTTGCCAAGCTAGACGTTATAAAGCGGTCATCAGTTCGAACCTGTCTTTGTGAAAATAAAGGTCGCTCCAAATCAATCTTCTCGTTTCAAACTCTTCCTGCTAAAAATTCCTAACCAAAAATCTAAGCGTTAAACCTGAATTGATTTTTGATTTGCAACATTAGCTCAGTTGCGCTTTTAGAAAATGCGATACCTTTTTGTTTGCCAAGCTAGACGTCATAAAGCGGTCATCCGTTCGAACCATTATTGAGAAACGTATAGCTCGATCTACATTTTTAATGGCCATCAATCCGAGTCTAACTCAGCCTGAACCTTATTATTTTAATAAATTTGCACCATTTGTGTTTGAGCAAATCGTTTTGCAATCAACAAATAAGTGATCTAGTACTCACTTCTTCATGGATCTCTAAAGTAAGAGCATATTGGTGAAGTAAAACATGATCTGGTTCAAATCATTTACTGCTGTAATCTTTGATAATCAACTTAAGATAGATTTTCCTAAGAAGTTAGGGCTTTAAACGAGGTGAGTTTTATGCGGATCCAACAACTAAGTGAGCTACTTGATTACGTTGCTAATTGCCATCTCGATATGGAGAAATTATATAAGCGCTTAGATCGTAATGCGGATTCTTCTAGAGTAAAAATGATGTTGACCTATTTTCAACAACATCAAAGACATATTTACGAAACGTTAGAAAGCTATCTTGAAGATGCACCGTCAAGAATATTAAATACTTGGTACAAAGATATTACGTTTGAAGATTTTAGTAAGCGTTGCAATGAAACTTCACTCCCTGCCAATATGAAAGAAGACGAAGTGCTTGAGTTGCATTTAGACCTAGAAAACCGATTAATCGCTTTACTTGAAAAAACAGCTAATAGTAGTCCAACTGATGAAATTAAAAGTGCATTAATGGACTTAGTCCGTGTTGCACAAACTCAACAAAAACGTTTAGTTCATAGCACAATCCGTATGGATGACATTTAAACGAGGCGTTGAAATTTTAATATAACTTCCTGAAGTGTGATTTTGCCAGCTATTCCCAGTAGCTGGTTTTTTTATTAACAAAAAATAACCACTATAACAGTGGGAGTTCCCCGATAACTTCTGGTATATTTAGCATTCTTGTATCTCTTTTTTATGGAAGCTGACTTTACACATGACATCGCTGTTTAAAACCCTTGAAAATGAACAAGCTACTGTTGCCCTTGGACAACAAATTGCGCAGTGGATAAAGCCGCCACTCACTATTTATCTTACGGGGGATTTAGGGGCAGGTAAAACAACGTTTAGTCGAGGCATTATTCAAAGTTTAGGTCATCAAGGCGCGGTGAAAAGTCCGACATACACCTTGGTCGAACCCTATGAATTTAATGATATGGATGTATTTCATTTTGACCTATATCGATTAGCCGACCCAGAAGAGCTCGAGTATATGGGTATCCGTGATTATTTTACTGACAGAAGTGTGTGTCTAGTTGAATGGCCTGATAATGGTCATGGATTACTCCCTGAGGCTGACATCCATTTGCATTTGCGTTATAAAGAATCTCAAAGACAAATTGAATTACAAGCTTTATCCCCTGCAGGGCAGGCCATTTTGAATAATATAAAATAAAATAATAATGACTTTAAAAAATACGTTTTTTACCTCTGTAGTATTCATGCTGTTGTTTTTGCAGTCTAATGTGGTTTGGGCTGCCAACCAACTTGATAGCGTGCGCATTTGGGCTGCCCCAGAATCGACGCGAGTCGTATTTGATTTAACCCAAACCCCTAATTATGACAGTTTTACCTTAACCGGCCCTCATCGTTTAGTGGTCGATATTCAAGATACTGGCGCCAAGATTAATTTAGATAAAATAGCTAACAACAGTAAAATTATCAAAAAGATACGTTTTAGCTCTCCACCTAAAAAAGGTGTATTGCGCCTGGTTATGGATTTAACTAAACCGGTAAAATCCAGTCTATTTACTTTGCCTCCTACTGCTCCATATGGGAACCGCCTTGTCGTCGACTTAGAAGATTCTAACGGCGAGTCGCCAACGGTGAATGCGGTTAGTCGCTCTGCTAATCAGTCATCTAGAGACATTGTGGTTGCCATTGATGCTGGACACGGTGGTGAAGACCCAGGATCAATTGGTCCCTCCGGTACTTACGAAAAGCGTGTGGTGATGGAAATAGCAACTCGTTTAGCCAGTAAAATTAATCAAACTGCAGGAATGCGTGCTGTGATGACGAGGCGCGGTGATTATTATATTCATCCCAATAAACGTTCTGAGTTGGCTCGTAATATTAAAGCAGATTTATTGATTTCAATTCATGCAGATGCATTTACTTCTCCTAAGCCTCAGGGCGCTTCGGTTTGGGTATTATCTATGCGCCGTGCAAATACTGAAATTGGTCGTTGGCTTGAGCAAAAAGAGAAGCACTCTGAGCTATTAGGTGGTGCTGGAGAAATTATTCAAAATTCTGATAGCGAGCAATATTTAGCTATGACCCTTTTAGATATGTCGATGAATAGTTCTATGGCGATAAGTAATTCTATTGCTGGCGATGTATTAAAAGATCTCAACGGTGTCACCAAATTACATAAACATAAACCAGAAGCTGCGAGTTTGGCGGTACTTAAATCACCGGACATTCCTTCTATTTTAGTGGAAACCGGCTTTATTTCTAATCCACAAGAAGAGCGTTTACTCAGAAGCCCGGCGCATCAAGAAAAAATAGCACGCGCCATCCATTCGGGGGTGCAACGTTATTTTGCTAGTAATGCGCCCAGCGATACATTGATTGCGAAAGCGCGATCTAGTAGCTCGCAAGCACAAAAGCATAAAGTGCAACGCGGTGAGTCACTGTCTGTTATAGCCCTGCGATATCGCGTTTCTATTTCACGTTTAAAGCAGGCCAATAACTTGAAGTCGGACGTGGTACGTGTTGGTCAACATCTTGTGATCCCAAGGGCTTAATATGGCGATTCAGCTGTTACCTCCTCAACTTGCAAACCAAATCGCAGCCGGTGAGGTCGTTGAACGCCCGGCTTCTGTGGTTAAAGAACTGGTTGAAAACAGCCTTGATGCTGGTGCGACTAGAGTTGATATCGATATCGATAAAGGCGGCAGTAAGCTTATACGTATTCGCGATAATGGTGCGGGTATTGCTAAAGATGAGTTGGCATTAGCGTTATCGCGTCACGCAACCTCAAAAGTACATACGCTCGATGACCTAGAAGCTATTTTAAGCTTTGGTTTTCGGGGGGAGGCCTTGGCCAGTATTAGTTCAGTGTCGCGATTAACATTAACTTCGAAAACCGCTGAGCAATCTGAAGCTTGGCAGGCCTATGCTGAAGGCTCGCAAATGGACGTGAAAGTGACTCCTGCTGCGCATCCACAAGGTTCGACTATTGAAGTGGTGGATTTATTTTTTAATACTCCCGCCAGACGCCGTTTTTTAAAAAGTGATAAAACTGAATTTACTCATATTGATGAGTGGTTAAAACGTATAGCCATTGTTCGTAGCGATATTCATTTTACCCTGACACACAACGCTAAGTTAGTGCGTCAGTATCGTCCTGCAAATACTGACATTCAAACCCAACAACGTTTGGCGCAAATTTGCGGTAGAGCGTTTGCAGATCAAGCATTGAGCATTGCCTGTGAGCATGATGATTTCGTATTAACTGGTTATCTGCAGTCGCCACAAGACACTGTTATCACTGACACCAACTTTTTTTATGTCAATGGACGATTAATTAGAGACCGATTGGTTAACCATGCTGTAAAACAAGCTTTTGCTGAATATGGTATTGAGCATCAACCGGGCTATGTGTTGATGTTATCACTTGACCCACATCAAGTTGATGTCAATGTGCATCCTGCCAAGCATGAAGTGCGGTTTCATCAATCTCGTTATGTACACGACTTTATCCTTCAAGCTGTGCGCTCGGCATTAGTAGAAATGCCAGTACTACCTCTGTCTGATGAATTAGAACATCATGATAATGTTGCCCCAATGCACACAGAATCGAACTTGATGCATGATGTGAAAGTCGTCGATACCGCAGAAGATGAATTCACACTTAATCATGGCTCTAGTAAGGCGATTAACAGCGTTAGCCAATTTGGCTCGATGCATGTCCCTGGAAAGAATAATGGCTTCTCTGGAGGTTATTCAGCTGCAATTAAGCCTAGTTATGATAAAAAGCCTTCTAGTGCATCTTCTGCCCAGACGAAAACGGCCATTGCCAATTATGGGCAATTGTTGCATACCCCGATGAATAGCGCGGTATCCTATGTTCATGAGGCTGCCCCTCAAGTTACTATGCCGCCGTTGTTAGCGGGTGAGCATTGGGTTATCTGTAAAGATGATAAGTTGTCATTACTGCCAATAAAAAGCGTGTTATTGGCAGTAAGAAAGAAAGATGTTGAAATCAAATTAGCTAACGGTTTAGTGTCGCAGCCTTTGTTAATGCCTGTGTCTATAGCAGCAGATTTGGATTGGATAGAAACCTTAGCTGTTCGTGATCAATTACTGCGTCAAATGGGTATTGAGTTAACAATTCGCTTCCAACAGTTGATTATTAAAAAAGTGCCCCCATATTTGAGGGAATGCCAACTTGCAATTGTGATTCCAGAGTTACTGCAATGGATACAATTAGAGCAACCTACCCAGAGCGCCATCGTCGGTTGGCTGGCACAACAGAGTTTATCGCAATTTGAGCCAGCTCAAGCTTTATGGCTACAATTTTGTTCACTTGACGATGAAACGCAACAAACTTGCTATGACCAAGAACGCATAATACCTTGGCAAAATTGGATGAAAGATAATTAACGTGAATAGTGTCGATAAGCCGAAAGTGATATTTTTAATGGGGCCTACCGCCTCAGGCAAAACGGCATTAGCCATTGATATGGCGACTCAATATAA
>NZ_PJAP01000410.1:0-5134 GCF_002836795.1 Shewanella sp. 11B5
CGGTCGGTAATAAACACCAACTTGTACTTTTTAAGCTCCGGATCACGGCGCATTTTTACTGCTAGCATCACCATGGTCAACGACTTACCACTGCCTTGGGTATGCCAAACTACACCGGACTTTTCTTTGCGATCGTTACCAGACTTTAAACGCTCAATGACTTTGTTTACCGCACGATATTGCTGATAACGCGCCACCTTCTTAATCACACGGCCATCATCGGTTTCAAACAATATAAAGTTCTGCAAAATATCTAAGAAGTTCACTTTACTGAACATACCCGCTAATAAACGCTGCTGCGCCGTCACCGGAGTCAGCGCATCATAAGCTTGAGTCGTGCTGTCATTTGAAGGTAGAGCGGAGGGGTGGGCGGAAGATTGAGCGGGTGCAATCGTATAACTAGCGGAAGACTCAGCAACCTGTGGCAGCACAATATGGGTGTCAGTGTCAGCAAGTACATCTTCGGGCAACTGTATATCCACAGGATGATTAAGGCGGACAATATTATTCTTAAGTGATTGTTCAGATAGCTGTTTCTCAGTGAAAGGGTAAGCATCTTTCCAATCGCCATAATGTGACGAGTTTGAACTAATCGTGCCCACTTTGGCTTGATCACGACAGCTAGATACCATCAGCTGATTATACCAAAACAGTTTTTCTGCCCCTTCATGATCTTCACTCTGGCGCAAATTAGCATAACGACGTAACTGGTTTATCCCTTCGCTCATCGGGCTGGAAATATACGGCGACTTACACTCAATAACAGCTAGAGGGATACCATTCACAAAGCAAACAATATCAGGGATGATGTTCTGGTTAACGCCTTCAATTTTGAATTGATTAGTACAAACAAATTCGTTGTTTTCTGGCTTATCAAAGTCCACCAGCTTAACGGTTTGCCCCTTACGTCCCTTACCTAAATCTTGTTCGACTGATAAATAACTGACTAAGGTTTGGTAGAACGCGTGGTTATACTCCATTAAAGCCGCAAAATTAGGGTGGGTCACATCACGTGATACCTTTCGCAGGTTCTCATCACTGATCCACGGGTTAATACGCTTAATTGCCGCTTCAAGTCGCTTTACAAGTACCACATCACGCAAGTAAGTTCGCTCGCCTTTACCACCAGCATAAATATGCTCTGGTGATCCATTTACAGATGGATTACTTGATGGTGATAGATCCTTCCCAGAGATGTACTCCCAACCTAAACTCACTAGTTGCGCAATGGCGGGGGCTTCTACTTTATCGAACTCATCTTGATTCATAACTGAGGCTCTGTCCGTACAATTAAAATACTAAAAGCGCTAAAAACGAATGCGGCTTAAATTCCTTGTTCATCGATATTACAGATACTTAGCATGAATAGCAGCTATCAAGATCAATTGAATACTAAGTTAATTGAAAAAAGTACAAATTTGGACAATCTCCCCCCCACTGCAACAACAAAATACTCAGATATTATTCCCTCCGTTGGCAGAGGCTTCTACCAACATCACTTTTAAATTGGAGATATAAAATGAGTAATAACAAAACACCAATGACACCACAAGCAGCCGCTCGCATTCAGAGTGCTAATGCAAAGCAAGGTAGTGGCAATGTTGCTAAAGGCAGCTTTGCGGCAAAAGCACAGAGTGCAGCAGCTAAGAATTCTGGTAATGGCAAACAGGGAGGTTAATAACATGTCTAAACATGACGATGATAACCATAGCAATCAAATGAATCCTAATAATGACGCTTATTGGGAAAGCCGCGGTGAAGATGAACGCCCTGATGATTGGCAAGAGCAGTTAGACGATTAAAATATTAATGACTAGCTTGTGCAGTCCTTTAGGTCAGTAACAAGTTTTGCCTATCAACTCAACCGCTTTAGTCAATGGCTAGGCGGTTGAGTCTATTCTCCATCATTTATATCAATGTGTTATATTTTTAATTGCTTGCTGCTTGAAATGTTCAAAATATTTAGGATAACTCGCCAGTACTTCAGCAATAATAGGCAAAACTTTCTCATCATTTTCTACTTCTTTAAACATTCTCCCAACCATAGTATCAATGCCTCTAGCTATACGCAGATATATCAAGGTAGGTTCGATGTCATAGTCACCTATAGGATCAATAATATCGGCAACAAATTTTCGCAGTTTTTTATCCGATGGCATATTCACACCATTACGCCAACCTTTAAGCTGCTTATATTGTTTATCTTTCAATTTATCTTCACCATTGCCAGACTCTTCAATCGATATATATGATGCTAATGCTCGCCAACTTGATTCTTGCTTATGGTGTGAGAGAATCTTTCTTAACTTCATCAACATCGCCCCAAAGCAAGTACACTCTTCGTCAGTAACGGCATAAGAGTGTATAACCGATGAAAACACGCCATCATATGACTCAAAGTTAATATCTGAGCCCTGTCTAATCTCATAAAGCGCTGTACCCACGTCATAAGTAGCTATTGCCGCAAGGTAAAAATCGAGTCTCATCCAAAAAACGGCACGAAGAGCTTGAGTCTTTTGCTCTACAGCTTTTAACTTATCGGCGCTATTGAGTTCAACATAGTGCTTGTAAGCCGATAATAACTCCAAAGGAACTAGGCTTGCTCTAGACCATGTAGACTGCTGATGAGCCCAGTGCGCAATCTCATCGTCACTTTTTAACAGGCCTAATTTTACTGACTTTTTATAGTTTCGCAGAAGCAAATAATCGGTATTTGCTCTCTCATTAATAAATGCCATAAATGGAGGGAGCTCACTATCGTGACTAGACTGCTTAAGGCCGTGAACAAGTGAGAACCAGCTTCCTGCATTTGAGCGCACATTTAACGCACGTCTTACTTTTATGTACAAAGGTAATGAATACAGCTGCATAAAAGGTATAGGAAGTTGTTTCATCCACTGTGATATTTTATTGATTGTTGGCTTAGCAGCCCCTTTTTTCGCTAGATTAGCTCTAGAACTGCTGCTGACGTTGAGATTATGATTATAAAATGACTCTAAGTACGGGATCGTCTTAACTATATTTTCAGGTAAGCCCAATAACTCTGCAACCACTGAAGGCGCAGGCAAAAATATGCTATCGAATGTTGGAGGTTTAAAAATGTATTTCCCATATCTATTGGGTTTCATCTGCGGTCACCATGGCTAATTCTCGCTTAACACAACGTAGGTAATATTCAGGGTGTTGAGCCAAGACGTCCCTATATATCGTATTAAATTCATCTGCAGAATATGCCTTATCCTTGTATTGTATTGTTAACTCCGCAAACAACTTATCGAGCCCTATCGCAATACGTGCATATGAGTAGAGTAATCTCAAACAATCTAAATCATCCTCACCAACCAAGTTGGTAAAAAAGTTCAAGAGTTTGTCATTAGATATTGAGCCGTCACCGTTACGCCATTTCTTTAAACGTGCATATTGTTTATCTTCAAGCGAATCACCTGAGGCAGCGTTTTCATCTTCATCAATTTCAATATACCGAGCGAGTCGTCGCCAACTTACCTTGCCCAACTTAATGGTATAAGCACGTTTCAATTCATGTAAAAAGCCATCAAAACAATTTTTAACTTTGCCATTGCCATCGGCATAAAAAAGCAAACCACGCGTCAAAACGCCATTCGGCTTGGTTAATTCACTTTTGTCTGCATGCATTGTTAGCATACAACCAACTTCATAGTGCGCAATCGCTTCTAAATAAAAATCTAACTGTAATGACACAATGCACTTTGCTACGTCAAGGATCTGCTGTTTATCTTCAAGCTTGTTTGTAGCATTCTCAATAAGCAACGCAGTGAATTTGAGCCAAACAGTATTATCAAGATTAGAATGGGTTAGCCAAAGGGTGTCTTGTAACGACAGCCGGCAAGCTAAGTTTTCGTTATCAAACTCTTTGCTCAATAGTGTTTTATTTACTTGCTGTTGCATAACAATGTCGGCTTCGCAGCGCGCCATTAAAAACCGAAGAAGCGGCTTAAATTGCGTCATGCTTTCGTTACGGCTAGCTTCACAAAGGTCTTCAGAGTGATTGATTACTGAATACCAAGCATTTGCGTTAGAGTTAACTTGAAAGGCCTCAGACATTGTGCTTTCTGAAATAACAGATTCAGCACTAAATGTTTGATCAAGCACTTTACTCAGCCATGCTATAAACTTTTTTGAAGAAGGAAATCCCACACCCGTCGATGTGAGTTTATGCCGACTGCTGCGCTTTATATCCAGAGGTAACGCATAATTTTCTTCAGATGCCGCAATACCTGTGAGTAAAGGGTTACTCACACCAAGCATTTTCATTGTGGTATTGATGGTAGGTAAAAATAAGTTATTTTCAAACCCTGAACCAAGCACGAAAGGCTTCCCAGCTTGAGATTCAGTTTTAGCTTGTTCAAATGATTCATTTAACAATGCAGAAAACGATTTTTGCAGCGAAGCATCCTTGCTCATGATTATCCTTTTGTTTAATTAGTTTCTAGCCAGTTCAGTTATATGGTGCTTCCGATAAGCTGATTTGGTTGAGCATAACTATTTAGTTGGCCGTCCAGTTCGCAAGTTCGTCAAGGCTTTCAATATCGTTCAAGGCGTTATCTTCTGTCCTGGAGATTAACTTAGACGGTGGCTTGTGACTCATCAACTTGCCTCCACGTTTACGCGAACTTTACCCGTAAGGAGATCTTGCATCAGGGCTTTTTTGGTATCTTGCACCTTAGCCAGTTTCTTCCGTTTTATAGCAATAGAGCTATCTAACGAATCTAATGTCCTAACTATTTGATTAATTTCATCTGCCGGTGGAATTACAACTTTGGTGTTTCGAATAGCAGTCAGATTTAATCCAGCTTTTGCACCTGAATCATTATTTGCAGTAAACTGTTTTTGAGAATCTTCATGTGAAAGGAAGTGGCCTACCCAGCGTGATATTTCTGGATTATTTAATCTAACTAATGATACATGCTGATTTACATAAGCTTCACCAAGATCATCATTAACAACAGCAATAACTCCTAAGTCTGCAGTAATCGAAATTAATACATCCCCAGTTTGAACTAGCGTTCTTTTACCTTCTGCTGAATCTGGAGGAGTAACGCATATCACATCTTTAAATCTAAAATTGATATGCTCTCGAGTTAAATTCCCAATT
>NZ_PJAP01000411.1:0-5106 GCF_002836795.1 Shewanella sp. 11B5
AGATGTGTATAAAGAGACAGTATCTGCAGTTATCATCACGCTAATTGTCTATCTCATCCCCGTTACTTTCACTCGTGTTTCCACTTTCCACTTTTGTAAAACGTCCTTGAGCGTTTCATTTATACCTAGTTACCCACCATCAGTGGTTTCTCGTGAAGTTTGTCATTTGTGAGTAAAATAACTTAAGCAAATTGTACATAGTTTATCACCTGAAAGGATGACAACCAATGCGAGGTATTTACACTAAGCTGGCGTTACCGTTTATGTTTGCAGTTTTTAGTGTTTTATTTTTCGAGTTTTTTGTGCAGGACTATTTGTGGTTCATTACAGTCATAAGTACATTGTTGCTTGAAATAGTTCTCTATAATACAGCTTCAATGTTATTGGATGATATTGCCACCCAGTTTTACTGGGTTATACCATTGTTTATTAGCAAGGGGTGTTAACCACAAATTAAAAAACAACGGCATTGTGCGTCTAATTAAAATACCAAGTCGTGAGTCATTTTCATTTCGATATCAGTATTGATTAACATCAGTGACAGAACGATTGATATTTGTGAGTTAAGAAAACAAGGTTTCTTCCAAGGTTCGGCCTTTAAGTATTGCTTTATATTGCCACTGGTTAGCAGTAAACAGTTCAAATAACTGAATTTCAATGGCAAAGCTGGATTGCTTCTGGTACTCGATAACATATTGCTCATCACCGATACGCCTTACTTCAATAATATCGTTAAGACCTAATAACTGCTGATGAAGGCTGTCCATGTCGCATTGTTTCATTGTCAGCGTAATAAAGTCAGTCGCTTGGTTGGCTTTAATTGATACCGACTGCTGCAATTTTCCATGTTCTAGATAGACAACTTGGTCGCATAACTTTTCAAGTTCATCAAGATTATGCGAGCTGATCACAAAAGTTGTATGGTCGGATAACTCTTTGACAATTTGACGAATCTTTTTCGCATTGGCAGGATCTAGTCCCGCTGTCGGTTCGTCGAGTAACACAATTTTAGGAGAACCCATTAGAGCTTGGGCAATAGAGACTCGTTTACTCATGCCGTGACTTAAACTTTTAGGTTTAGCCTCTGCTGAGTCACTTAAGTCGACAAGGGTGAGCACTCTTAATGCTTCTTGCTTTGCTGCCGCTGCTGTCATGCCTTGTAATTGGGCAAAAAACTGAAGTTGCGACACAATACTAAAATTAGGATCCAATGCTGCATCTTGAGGCAATGCCGACAATAGCCCTTGTAACGCTTTGCTACCGGGTTTATGGCCTAAAATGCTAATACTGCCACTGGTTGGTCGGATATAACCGCAGAGTAAACTGAATAGCGTTGTTTTACCGGCACCATTGGGGCCAACTAATGCTATAGGAGCGCCTTGTGTAAGCGTTAACGATACAGTGTCGAGCGCAAGTTTATTACCGTATTGTTTAGAAAGGTTGTCACATTGAATGATACTCATAGCGCACTCCTACTCATTAAGACTTTACCAGCAAATAAAATAACCGCAGTTTGCAGTAATGGAATGGGAACGTATACAAATGAGCCTAATCCTTGAGTATTGATCAAATTGCCTATTTGCGAACCAGGTAGCATCCAGTTTAACCAGCTTAATTGTGGGAAATTCATATTAATTAATGCAATAAATATTGATACTACAGCCCACAAGATAACCGCAAAAATACTGGCTTGTCTTGCTGAGTTTGCATGTAATGACAGTACAGCCATAGCAGCAGTGTAGGGTAATAATACGATTACTAGGTTAACCATTACGATTAAGCTAGTTGTTATTGATGGCAATAACAAAGATATATCACGAGATAATGCTAATGCGATGGTGGCCAATAACGTTAAGATGATCAACATCAATTGGATAAACATTTGCCCTAAGAAACGACCAAAAAATAAACTTGAACGACTGACTCTTAAGGTTAGAAATCGCAAACTACCACGTTGTTTATCTGAACTAAATTGATCTGCGGCAATAAAAATACTGAACATGGGAAAAAGGTACAGTGCAGCTAACCAGAACACTGCAAACTCTTCAACTGGCCATTCGAACAGATGGCGCAAACTTCCTGGTCCAAAGAGGGCTTCAGTAAAGTCTTTAAAGTTAGGCTGCATAATAAATTCAGATGCACTCTTGATAGGGTACAACAATAAAATAGCCCAAATTAACATAAAGGCGATTAATGAAATCATGCCGCTTTTGTTAGTAAAACGTTTGGTTAACTCATATTTTGCTAATAACCAAATATGAGTCAGTGTCGATGGAGAGGCGGTACGGTCCATATACTTTTCCTTGCTTAGCTGTTTCGGAAAGCGTTAATTAGTTTAATAGCGACTCTAATTGCGCTAGCTTTTGTTCTAGCAACTCAACTCTTTGTTCTAATTCTACAATCTTAGAGTCTTGCTGTAACGTTTGTTGAGTGTGATTCGACACGACAATGGCATCACTACTGTTCACATCATAGTCATCAACGTTGCCACTAAAGCACTCAAGAAAGCGGCAATCACGTTTATTCGCTTCTCGAGCAAGTTGTACAACTAAAGGCTTTTCACGTTGGCTTAATGCCAATAAGGCTGTTTCAACCTGTGATACATCAGCGAATTCGTGGAGTCGATTAGTGCGAGTTTTGAGTTCGCCTGGTGTTTGTGGGCCGCGCAATAACAACACACAAATTATTGCTACTTCAGCACTGTTTAACTGCAATTCACTGAATTCAGTATTACAAAAGCGATGCTTATATTTTACGACTCGACTACCGAAACCAGATTGCTCGCTCAGTAAGCGTTTTTTGGTAAGATCGTCTAATACTGTTTTTACTTGAGACTCGCTCAGTGATAGCACTGGTTCGCGGCTGCTTTTTTGATTACATGCTAAGGCGAGTGAATTTAATGACAGAGGATATTGATCAGGAGTGGTGAGTTCTTTTTCGAGTAAGCATCCGATAACTCTAGCTTCTAGTGAGGTTAATTCCATACACAGTATCCTTTTAATAAAAAGCATGATTCTATTACTTTTATAACAGAGGCATGCTTTTTCTCAAAGGATTGGACTAGTTTACCGAGGCTAATCGATTATTGTTCACACAGTTAGGCGAATACCTTCACTTTCGATAGTGATTTCACCTGCTTTAAATAAACCACCAATTGATTTCTTAAAGGCTTTTTTACTCATGCCGAGTTTGTCATAAATGACATCAGCATCAGTTTTGTCATGTAGTGGTAAAAAACCATTAGCGCTTCGCAATTTATTAATGATCAAACGGGCATTTTTATCTAGCTCGTCTTTATCACCTTTTTGAAGCACAAGATCAATTTTGCCATCACTGCGCATTGTTTTGATATAACCAGTTACTTTTTGACCAAATCGCAATTTTTGGAAAACTTCGTTAGCGTAAATTACGCCCCAATGCAGGTTGTTAATAATGGCTTTGTAACCTAGCTCTGTAGTGCCACCAATGATTAAGTTAACCTGTTCACCTTCGGTGTAATGCGCTTCTGTTTTATCGACAAACTTATCCAGTTTTGACGATGCCATAATACGTTCGTCGGCATGGTTAGCATGGACATAAACGGCCTTCTTCGGCCGGTTTATGTTGCTCACCAAACGGGAGTAATAAATCTTTGTCTAAGCCCCAATCTAAAAATGCGCCGAATGGGCCCGTGGCGATTACTTTTAAATAAGCATATTCACCCACTTGAGCTAACGATTTTTGGGTGGTAGCAATCACAATGTCTTCAGAGTCTAGGTAAAGAAACACATCTACCATATCACCGACATTACAACCGGTAGGGACAAATTTATTAGGAAGCAAGACTTGTCCAAGCTCTTGAGCATTTAGATAAACCCCAAAATTAACTTGTTTAACAACTTCTAATGAATAACGTTTACCGATTTGTATCATGAATGACTCTACTTTAATTAAAAATGAAAAGATGATCTTAGGAAAAACACGTAATTATACACGTAAATTAAGCTCACGTTGTGCCAATTAATCGCTATCGAAAATCATTTAGGCTTATCACCTTGTTTGTTGAGGTTTCTGGCAACGATTGTAGATGATTTTTTATAGTAATTAATCGGTAATTAACTTGCATTACACACCATTGCAGGTTTTAATTGCGCCGTTTTTATAAAGGCTGAAAATGTGGTTGGTTATCAATTAAAAAGTGAACTAACTGCAGGCTTAATCAGTAAAATACTTGTTACAGCTGCCAATTGATGTCCAGCAGCTAAAATTTGCATGCTTTGTGGATTTCTGCGTAAGATGTTCTATATAAGCAGATGCAAAACATGATAACAATGACGATATGATATTGGGCCAACGTATAGTGCCTTTATTTTGTTTGTCACAGGTTTTACAGCCATAATCATAGTGCTGGATAAACCATTTTATTTCTTGGATAGCCTTATTGTGCTATCTGAATTTTCAACAAGCAGAAGCCACTTTTGGTTAACTGCTAACTTTGATACAAATACGGAAAATAATTATGTCTGATTGGTCTATCGAAGATGCTCGCTCGGGTTATAACGTGACTCACTGGAGCCAAGGTTTTTATGGTATTCGTGAAGATGGCGAAGTGACTGTGTCACCTAACCCACAAAATCCTGATCATAAAGTTGGCTTAAATGAATTAGCCAAAAGTATGGTCGAAGCAGGCGTCTCGTTACCGGTATTAGTCCGTTTCCCGCAAATCTTACACCATAGAGTGGAAAGTTTATGCGAAGCATTTAATGATGCTATAAAGAAGTACGATTATCAAAATGATTACTTGTTAGTTTACCCAATTAAAGTAAACCAACAGAAAACGGTAGTTGAAGAAATTTTAGCTAGCCAAAAATCTAAAGAAGTCCCTCAGTTAGGACTTGAAGCAGGTAGTAAGCCAGAGTTAATGGCTGTACTTGCGATGGCACAAAAAGCCAGTTCAGTCATTGTATGTAATGGTTACAAAGATAAAGAATACATTCGTTTAGCACTTATCGGCGAAAAGCTTGGCCATAAGGTGTATATCGTTCTGGAAAAAATGTCAGAACTTAAAATGGTACTAATTGAAGCTGAAAAGCTTGGTATTACACCTCGCTTGGGTTTACGTGTGCG
>NZ_PJAP01000412.1:0-5122 GCF_002836795.1 Shewanella sp. 11B5
CCAACTGTTTGTGGGCGAGTATTATTGTAGTAATGGTATTGGTAAGCATAAGGGTTATCTTCACTGAAGCCACGGCCTTGACGCTTGTCTTTTGGTTTAGCAGGGTTATCACGTAATTGTTCATCGTGATAACAGAATGTAATCGCATCTAGACGGAAACCATCAACGCCTTTTTTAAGCCAAAATTCAACATTATCGAGCACAGCTTGACGAACCTGCGGACAATGGAAATTAACATCAGGCTGACTTTTAAGAAAATTATGTAAGTAGTATTGCTGACGGCGTGGTTCCCATTCCCAAGCACAACCACCAAAAATAGCGAGCCAATTGTTAGGCGCACTGCCATCATCTTTTGGATCGGCCCATACATACCAATCAGCTTTATCATTATCACGACTTTGACGACTTTGCTCGAACCAATGATGTTGATCTGAGGTATGACTGAGTACTTGGTCAATCACCACTTTTATATTTAGTTGATGGGCTTTCTCAATAAGTTGGTCAAAGTCGGCCATGGTGCCAAACAGTGGGTCGATTTCAAGATAATCACTAATGTCGTAACCAAAGTCTTTCATTGGTGATTTGAAAAAAGGCGAAATCCAAATTGCATCAACATTTAAACTGGCAATATAATCAAGTTTAGCAATGATGCCCTGCAAGTCGCCGACACCGTCACCATTAGAATCCATTAAACTGCGTGGATAGATTTGATATATCACTCCACCGCGCCACCAGGTTACCTGATCCATTGCTTCCCCTTAGAATTAAGCTAACCCCAAAACACCTATGAGTTACCTTGATGTTGCGGCTGGGTAACAGCTCGCTGTTGTTTTTCATTACCCCGAGGATACGTGAATAAGGAAATCAGGTTCAATACACCTGCATACGTATGCAAAGAATTAATTGATCTATCGCACATATTAAAATCAATAAAAGGTACATAAATACAACAGATTAACTAGTATAAATGGCACCATCAAGATGTTTCACAATTGTAAAATCCAGCCACTAATTCGCCACTAATAACGTTGAATACGTATGCATAATATTGTCGGCAAAACTGTACTGGGAGTAGTATCGTCACTGTTGTGCAACAATTTGGTCATAACTTCGGCACTTATGCAGTCACTTATAAAGTTAATTAAGCATGCTGAAGAAAAAACACAATAAAGACTGTAACCAAAATTCAAAAGGACACTAACACTCGACCTGGACTTCAAGTTGTTAAGTATCCACTTAAAGGGGAAAGATGAATGTTGCTATTTAAACCGAGCCTACTTACGCTAGCGTTAGTTGCTGCAGGTGCAAGCATGAGTGCTTACGCTGCGGATGACGTTAATACTACGGAAACTGCCGAAGAAAATATCGAAGTGATTCAAGTCACTGGTATTCGTCGCAGTTTACAAGAATCACAATCACTAAAAATGTCTTCATCATCCATTGTTGAAGCTATTTCTGCTGAAGACATTGGTAAATTACCAGATGTTAGTATTGCAGAGTCACTCGCCCGCTTACCTGGTGTATCAGCACAACGTTTAGATGGACGTGCTAACGTTATCTCTATCCGTGGTTTAGGCCCAGATTTCACTACCGCGACATTAAACGGTCGCGAACAAGCTTCGGTTAACGACAACCGTGGTGTTGAGTTTGACCAATACCCTTCTGAATTATTAAATCGTGTTGTTGTGTACAAAACACCAGATGCTTCTGTAATGGCACAAGCCATTGGCGGCACGGTAGATATGCAAACTATTAGCCCACTAACCCATGGCGAGCAAACTATTGCGATGTCGCTTCGTGGCGAGATGAACGACTTAGGTTCACTTAACAGTGGCTCAAGTGACACTGGTTATCGTGGTAGTATTTCATACATCGACCAGTTTGCAGACGACACTATCGGTATTGCGTTAGGTTATGCCCGCATGATGTCACCAAACCAAGAAGAACGCTGGCAGGCATGGGGTTATCCAGAAAATGATGCTGGAGACAGTGTTTTAGGTGGCGCAAAACCATTTGTGCGTTCAAGTGAATTAGAACGTGATGGTATATTAGCTGTATTTGAATACGCACCTAACGAAAAATTCACTTCAGTTGTTGATATTTACTATACAAAGTTCACTGATGACCAGCGTTTACGTGGTATCGAAATTCCTGCTGCTTGGGGCACTAACGGTGGTGTCACCTCGACAACAACCGAAGCTGGTTTAGTGACCCAAGGAACCATTAATGGCGCCGAAGTCGTTATCCGTAACGATGTCAACAAACGTGATGCTGAATCACTGTCAATTGGCTGGAACAACAAGTTCACCATCAATGACAATTGGAGCGTTGAAGCTGATATCGCTTTATCAAAAGCTGAACGTACCGATATTGGTATGGAAAGTTATACCGGTACAGGCCGTGGCACCGGTGTTGGCGCAGTTGATGACCTAGGTTTTAACTACAATGGTAATGGCGGTTATAACTTTACCCATGACCTTAATTATGCCGATCCTAATGTCATCAAATTAGGCGACCCACTTGGTTGGGGTAGCCCACTTGGTGCCAATACTCAAGACGGTTTTATCAACAAGCCAGAAATTGATGATGAGCTTAAATCATTCCGTTTAAGCGCAGAATATGTGTTTGATGACGGTGCAGTGCGCAGCGTTGAGTTTGGTGTTAACCGCACAAATCGCGATAAAAGCAAGCTTGATAAAGGTTATTATCTAACGTTGGCCGGTTATGACGGTTCTGATGACTACTTAGAAACCGTACCAGAGCAATATTTATTATCGCCAACCTCACTCGATTTCTTTGGCATGGGTGATGTACTGAGTTATGACTCGCTAGCGTTTTATAACGATGGTGGTTATACCGAAACAGACGTTGCTGATGTAGATTTATCACGTGCGACAAACTCTTGGGCAGTATCAGAAGAAGTCTCTACTTTTTATGTTAAAACCAACCTAGAGTCAGAATTATTTGGTTTTCCATTAACCGGTAACGTCGGCATTCAAGCTGTACACACAGACCAAAGCTCAGACGGTACTGTGGCGACAGTTGAAAACGGTGTAGTGACATTAACGCCTCGTACTGCTGGTGATTCATACCTTGAATGGTTACCTAGCATGAACTTAGGTTTTGAAGTTGCCGATGGTCAAATGTTGCGTTTTGCTGCTGCGCGTACGTTAACTCGTGCTCGTATGGATAAAATGAACGCTAACGTTAACTTTAGCTACAACCAAAACCCAAATGACGGTGTTAACTGGTCAGGTGGTGCAGGTAATCCTGAGCTACGTCCATGGTTAGCGCGTCAATACGACATAAGCTATGAAAACTACTTTAGTGACCAAGGTTATTTCTCGGTAGCTGTTTTCTATAAAGACTTAGAAAACTACGTTTATGATCAACAAACTAACTTTGATTTCAGCACTATTTTGCCACAAAACCCAGGTGACAACCCAATTGGGAATGTCAGCCAACCTCAAAACGGTAATGGCGGTTATGTACAAGGTATTGAAGCATCGTTATCAATCGACTTTGGTTTGTTTGCTGATTCTCTAAGTGGTTTTGGTACCATCTTAAGTGGTTCATACAACGACAGCGAAGTGAAAGAAACGTCAGACAGTGATCCAACGACTCTGCCAGGCCTTTCTGAAAAAACCTTCAATGCCACTGTTTACTATGAAAACTCTGGTTTTGAAGCACGTATCAGCTCACGCTATCGTAGTGACTTCTTAGGTGAAGTAACTAAAATCAGTCTACAGCGTGAAAACGTTAACATAAAAGCTGAAACTGTTGTTGATGCACAAATTGGTTATGACTTTACTGAAAGCGGTATCGATGCCCTATACGGTTTATCGGTGCAGTTCCAAATAAACAACTTAACTAACGAGCCATTTACATCGTACACAGGTGATGATCAACGTTTAGTACGTGATTATCAAAACTACGGTCGTAACTTTATGTTAGGCGCAAACTACAAGTTCTAATGGGCTTGTAGAATGTACTAAACCGACAAAAAAGCCTCTGTAACCTATTACAGGGGCTTTTTTACAATATCGGATTCAGTAAAAATAAATCAAAAATAGTTAAAAAGGCGATAACAATGGATCAAACGATAATAAAAAACATTGTCATTGTAGGCGGCGGAACATCGGGCTGGATGACCGCAGCCATGTTAGCAAAATTGTTTAAAACACAACTTAATATCACTCTCATTGAATCTGACACCATCGGCACTATAGGTGTTGGTGAAGCCACCATTCCGCCACTGCAGATATTTAACAGCGTATTAGGCATCAGCGAGAAAGACTTTATTAAAGCGACCCAAGCAACCTATAAATTAGGCATCGAGTTTGAAAACTGGCACCAACAAGGCGATGCTTACATGCACGCTTTTGGCAATATTGGTCGTGACTTAGGCTTTACTTCGTTTCATCATTATTGGCTCAGCGCACAAGCTCATTGTGGCCAACAAAATCAAAGTACGTTTAACGCTAAAGATTTCTGGCAATACTCGCTTAATTATCAGGCTGCTAAACACAATAAATTCCAACCTATTCAAAGTATTGCTCAAGCGCAGATGAGTGGTATCACCCATGCATATCACTTTGATGCTAGTTTATATGCCAACTTACTACGCCAATACAGTATACAACGTGGTGTTGTTCGGGTTGAAGGCACTATTACCAGCACTCAACTCACCAATGATGGCGCGATAGACAGTGTCACCTTACAAAATGGTGACTGCATTAATGGTGACTTATTTATTGATTGTTCGGGTTTTTCTGCTTTATTGATTGAAAAAGCATTAGGAGTAGAATACGAAAACTGGCAGCATTGGCTACCCTGTGACAGCGCATATGCCGTGCCTTGTGAAAGCACCTCTCCTCTCACGCCTTACACAAAATCAACCGCTAATGATGCTGGTTGGCAATGGCGTATTCCACTGCAACATCGCACTGGTAATGGCATTGTGTATAGCAGCCAACATATGAGCGACGACCAAGCTAAACAGCATTTATTAGCCAACCTAGACGGAAAACCGTTAGCCGAGCCGCGTAAAATTAACTTCACCACTGGCAGGCGCGTCAAGCAATGGCATAAAAACTGTGTTGCTATTGGTTTATCGAGCGGA
>NZ_PJAP01000413.1:0-5117 GCF_002836795.1 Shewanella sp. 11B5
TTCTGCCGGAATTACTCCAGGCCCAAACAACATCATGTTGATGACCTCAGGTGTGAATTTTGGTATTAAACGCAGCATTCCTCATCTAATGGGTATTAGCTTAGGATTTCCGACCATGATATTAGCGGTCGGGCTTGGGTTAAGTGCAATATTTCAAGCTTATCCTTTCATTCATATTGTGATTAAAGTAATTGGAATTAGCTATTTGCTGTATTTATCATGGCTCATCGCTAATAGCAGCAATAAAATGGAAGGCAAGCAGGTGAGTAAACCATTTACTTTTTTACAAGCTGCTGCATTTCAATGGGTTAATCCGAAAGGCTGGATTATGGCTGTTGGTGCCATAGCAACATTTACCTCAGTACAACAAGAACTTAATAGCCAGGTGATTACCATAGCGAGTGTGTTTTTATGTGTCGCCTTTCCCTGTGCGATTGTCTGGTTAGGATTTGGGGTGGCACTAAAACGGTTACTTAAAAATGAGCGTCAACAACGTATTTTTAATATCACTATGGCATTATTATTAGTGGCATCGATCATCCCAATGATGTTGCCGCCAACAACACACTAATCAATTTAATAGCGATAAAGGGTTAAGTAATGGAACAACATGAATGTCTTGCTCATACCGAAATTTGGGTAAAAGATGTCATTATGAAATACAACATTTGCCCATTTGCCCGTCGAGAAGTCGAACGTGCAAGTATTCGCTATGTTGCCATTGAAGAAACTAAAACAAAGGCTGTGCTAAAGGCGTTGATTGAAGAATGCCAATACTTAGATAATCATCCTGACACTGAAACAACCCTGTTTATTTTGCCGCGAGGTTTTGAAGGTTTTTACCCTTATTTAGATTTAGTTGATTACGCTACAGATGAACTAATTGAACAAGGTTATGAGGGTGTTTATCAATTAGCGACATTTCATCCGGACTATTGTTTTGAAGGTGAACCACAAGACAGTGCCGCTAACTTTACCAATCGTTCCCCCTACCCTTGCCTGCATATTATCCGCGAAGCCAGCATGGAAATGGCATTAGCCAACTATAATGATCCTGAATCTATTCCCGAGCGAAATATTGCGTTTGCTGAACGTAAAGGAAGCGATTTTTTTGTCCAATTACTGCAACATTGCACCAAATGAGTTGAGAAAGGTCACAGGCGATAAAGAGCGGTGACTAGCGATGACAAGCGATTAACAGCCTAGAGACTAGGGCGGACTTCGTCCTGCTAGATCGCTGCGCTGCTATAAAAGCGGATAACAGTTGGCTCCGTGGTGTAGCAAAAAACCTTCAGACTTGGTTGATCAAGCTTTTATAGCCTCTAGCCGCGAAGCGTTCTAGCATCTAGGCTTGTTCGCTTGCTATCTTTCTTAGATTGTCATCGCCCTTACCGCTTGTTATCAATTTATAGCCTAGAGACTAGGGCGGACTTCGTCCTGCTAGATCGCTGCGCGGCTATAAAAGCAGATTAAGCGAGCAAGTGATGAAAACGATAACGAGCGATGACAAGCGTTTTAGCCTCTAGGCTTGTTCGCTGTGTTTTCGCTTGTCATCTTCGCGTAGATTGTCATCGACGTTACCGCTTTTCTCGCTCGTTATCGTTTTAGCTTGTCGTAGTAGATAAGATAAATTTGCTGACTTGTTGTGACATGTCACTGGCATCACTCAATAAATTATCATTTAGCAAAGCAATCTGTTGTGATATCTCCTGCGTATGGTGATAGATCTCAGTGATTTTCATCGCATTACGATTCACTTCCTCAGCCACGGCTGATTGTTCATGTGTTGAAGCGGCAATTTGTTGGTTCATGCTGTCAATCACACCAACGTGTTGAGCAATCAATTTAAGCTCATTGCCTGCATGTTGAGATTCTGTAACACTTTGTTGTGCTTGTACCTGGCCTCGCTGCATAGCACTGACGGCAGTGGCCGCCCCCGCTTTAAGACGCTCGGTCATCGCTTTAATGTCTTCTGTTGAACGTTGTGAGCGCTGAGCTAAGGTACGCACTTCATCTGCAACAACGGCAAAACCTCTTCCTTGCTCGCCCGCTCTAGCTGCTTCGATTGCCGCATTTAATGCGAGTAAATTAGTTTGGTCAGCAATAGAGCTGATGACCGCTAAAATGGTCACAATATCTTGTACATCTTTATCTAAACGTTCAATACTTTGCGCAGCGTTGGCAATTTCTTTAGCCAACAATTGAATCGCATCACTGGTTTTACTAACGTCGTTGTTACCACTCTGCACTTCGATATTGGCATTGGCTGATGCTTCTGAAACCTGCACTGCATTAGCGGCAATTTCGTGGACCGTGGCACTCATCTCAGTCATCGCAGAAGCGACTTGCTCAGCTTCTGACGAACCTTGTTCAACATCTGCTTGCATTGAGTGAGTAAAACCATTCATTTTTTCAACCGCATGAACCAAACTCAATGCATTACGACGCACTTGGGTAATAACAAGTTCAAACTCTGCCATCATTTGATTGAATGCTATCGAAATTTGACCAAATTCATCATCTGACTGATGGCTTAAGCGAGTGGTTAAATCAAATTGAGTGCCTGCATGTAGCACCTGTTTGTGTAGCACACTTAAGCTACGATGTAAGTAGCGAGAAACAACCATGCTCATCACAATAGCAAAAATAAGAGCCAGCAATAACACAGCGCCAGTGAGATACATATGCTCAGTTGCTTGTGACAATTTATCTTGGCTTAACTGTGACAAGTCTTGGCTGAATTGTTTTTCTAGTTGAGTTAGCAATTCAATCCGTGCCGTCGATATTTTAAACCAATCTTCTGGGCTTTGTTGTGCCATTGCGACGCTGTCTTGTGCAAAGGCAATTTCACGAAGTTGGTCAACACTCGCCATAGCACTGTCTTGTTGTGCTTGTTTAAAAATACGGATGTTTTCTGGGCTGGCAGCGGCAATAAACCGTTCTGCATAAGTTTGTTGCTCTGCCACTAGCGTGACAAATTTTCGATATGACCCAGGGGGAGATTCACTGCGGCCAAAAGTGGTGCTGAGGACAGCACGCTCTATTCCTGCTCGTTCTTTTAATTGTAAAAATGCCGCAAATGCTTTGAGCTTTATGGCTATTTGGCTGTCTAAACTCTGGCTAGCAGCATTATCAACCATTGATAATAATAGGGTATTGATGCGGGTATAATAACTAACCTGCTCTGCGACGCTAATGTTTAACGCTGTGACATTTTTACGTATTTGGCTTAGCTGATTAAATGCAGCGGCAACTTCACTATATGTGGATTGCAGTTGTTGTGGAAAATTCTCTTGCTGAGCAACAAGATTAAAACGTTGAATTTGTATGTCTGTTTCAGCACGTTGGTTAGTTAAATTGTCTTTAAATGCTTGGCCTTTAGAACTGAGAAAACCGGCACTCATGCCACGCTCTTTTTGCAGTTCATGTACTAATGAGCTATTGATAATGGCAACCTGGGTTAAATCAATAATCAGTGCTAACCGATGCTGAGTGTTGTATTCATTATTAAGGTACATACCACCAAATAGAATACTGGTTAATAACGGGGGGATTACAAGTAAAGCCAGTTTACGCGAAATTTTGAGGTTGCTAATCCATTGCCAATTCATACATCATCCTTTTAAAACTCTTTCGGTAAATACGTTTTTCTACACCAAACCATAAACCACATTGATAGATTTTGGTAAAGACTTTACAACAAACTCAGATCTAGCTCACAGCTAATTTAGTTTCTTTTAATTTAATAATGCTTTAAATACATATAATTGAGTAGTTACTATCTTTTCTCCTGCGTGAACCCAATGCAATCTGCATCTCAGACGATGAAATTGAGTGAATGAATTTAGCGTGTAAAGCTACCGTGATAAAATCAACTGAAAACGAATCTTCTCACTATCGATAACGATTTATAAACGAAAACAAAACTCGCTGATCAATTCAGGCCATTCATTGACTTCATCTACTGAGTCAGCAATGTGTAAAGTCGAATTGGGTAATGTTTGGTGCAATTCAATGGCGGTTTCAACCGGATGGGTCTTATCGCCATGCCAGGCTAAAATAAGCGTTGGCATTGTCAATCCGCTAAGCAGCTGCTTATTTGGCAAATCATTAAGGGCTGCGGCACGAAACAACTGATCAAGAGTTTGGCGAGTCATCTGTTTTAACCCATCGAGCATTCCTAGCACGCTGTGCTCATGACCATTAATCAGCCAATTAGGAAGTAATTTATCCCAATGTTTAGCACTTATTTTAGCTAAACCTTTACCACCAAAAATACGAGCTGCTTTTGCCATTTTATGATATTCATCCACTTGTGCCGCCCGTGCATGCCATGCGTTTGGTGGATTCATTAAGATCAATCCTTTTACCATGCCTGGATGCTTCAACGCTGCATATAAACTTGTGGCACTGCCCATTGATTGGCCACCTAAAATAAGCTCTGACGTTGCTTTACAATGCGTCGCTACACTTATCATGTCATTGGCCAGTTCTGGCCATAAATAGTCTTCTACGCACTTACCGGCAGAAGACAAACCATGACCAACTGCGTCATAACGAATCAGCTGCAATTTTTTAGGAAATCGATGCCAAGCATATAAACCAATGGCATCTTCACTTTGAATACAGCCTGTTGAACCATGAGCCCAAATAAGAGTTGGCCCTTTACCGCTGATGGAACAATTAAACTGATTAATATTAAATTGCTCTGTCATGATGTTGGGCTCCCTTAATGAGTCACTTATCCTTTTACTATTTCAATCAATCTATTAATAAATAATTTAATGGCATCTGTGGTATCAAATCGAAAGGCTAAACCGTAGTGAATTTCATTTAAGCCTTTGTTTTGACGAGTTGGGAATCGGGTCATTTGGGCATTGTGATAGTAATCATATTTAGCGTGTACCCCGTCAATGGTAGCCAGTTCAGTCGAAAACACTTCAAATGCCGGACGAATAATCAGTAATGGCGTTTTTCCTTCTACATGCAAATAAACAGGCTCTTTTAACTCAGGCAGCATGTATTCGGTGACATTCTTAATATTAAAATTAGTACGACATTTCAAATCATTCAAGGTTGATGCGACTTGCTCATGGGTGATGCTCATAAAATAGATG
>NZ_PJAP01000414.1:0-5080 GCF_002836795.1 Shewanella sp. 11B5
TGCAAGTGGGTAAAAACCAACTACACCTAAACTAACGCCGGTAGCTCCGACATCGTAGCTTTTAGTATCGTAATTAGTCCATTCAGCACGTCCTAGATCACGATAACCTAATTCGATACCAATGTATTCGTTGAATAAATAACCGCCGAACAAGTCCCAAGCATATGGGTCATCTTCACCACATACTTTCATGGTTTTTTGGTCGCAGCTAGGTTCATAGTTATTGACGCCTACACCACCACCGATATACCAAGGTGTTAGTTCTTCTGCAGCTGATGCAGCAAAAGGCAACATAGAGGTGAGTAATACTACTTTTAATGTGTTCTTCATCATATATACATCCATTGTTATTTTACTCCACCAAATATGCATGTAACGGAGTTGTTATTGTCATGCATTACTGACGCTTAATGTGGTGTTTCTTTGTATTTTAGTCAGCGGCGCAATTATGGTCGGTAATTAGATGTTTTTCCATAGTAAAAAGGATTAATATTTTGTAATGGTTCACCATAGCACCTCATTAGCATACAGGGAGGCTATTAAAAATGTGAATAAAAACAGAAGGTAATGTTAATTATTTGGCTATATAAATGATTAGATTTATTTTGAAAATATTCTTAATATTTTTAATGAGTTACTCAAGTAACGGGGCTAGTTATTTTTTTTGAGCTATTAAAAAAAAATACGCCCAATTAGGACGTATTTTTACATCAGTGGTCGTTGTTAACGAGTCCACACCCAGTTTTCGATCTCTTCAGGGTCGACGCCGTTCGCTTTGATATAGTTTTTATGGTCTACCAAGCGTTGTAACATGTCGGTAGTGATGGTCACATGTTGTGATTCATCAATTACGCCTTGTTGGAATAACTTGTATGCCATATCAATCACTAGGTGGTAACGAGAAGTACCGTTACGCACGCCCATATCAAATGGAGTTGTAGTTGAACCTTCTTCTTCATAACCTTTGATGCGGAAGCGACGGTTACCTTTATAATCAAACACTAGCTTTTTGATGGTGTTTGGGTAGCCATGGTAGTTAAATACCACGCCTTTATCTTCAGTGAAGACTTCATCCATCATCCAAGGCTTGCTTTGGAACTTAAGGCTACCTAGGCCGCTGCTGTGAAGTTCTGACACACTCACAAAACGGATACGAACTCTTGGTAAAATCTCACGAATTAATACCAATGAAGCCATACATTCTTGCGTTGCATAGTCACCACAACCTGCAAGTACTACATCTGGGTTTTCATCAGAGGCGAAATCCCACACCATGATGCCATCTTTTGCTTGCTTACGGGCTTCATCCAGTGATAACCACTGTGGAAGAGACTTCTTACCAGCAACGATAATGTTCAGTTTATCGCGATCAGCATAAGCACGTTCAGTGTAAACCAAGGTGCTGTTAGCATCTGCTGGTAAATAAGCAGAGATAATGTTTGGGTGCTTCTCTAGCATAGCGCCAAGGAAAGACGGATTCTGGTGAGAATAACCGTTGTGATCTTGACGTTCTAATAATGAAGACAATACGACGTTACATGCAGGGATAGGCTTACGGAAATGGATGCCTTGGCTTGCATGAACATATTTACAGTATTGATCCGCCATTGATGACACTACTTGTGAGAAAGCCTCGTAGGTAGGGAACATACCGTGACGACCTGTTACTGTGTAACCATGTAGCATACCGAAAAGTAAATTTTCAGATAGCAGTTCAATCACGCGGCCATCGCGAGACATATCTTGATCCCAGCTTTCGATTGGCCACTGCCATGCGCGGTCGGTTTCTTCAAACACAGCTTGTAGTTGGTTTGAGTATGTTTCATCAGGGCTGAAGATTCGTAAGTTACGTTGATCGCGATTTAGTTTGAATGCATCACGCATCCACTCACCCATTTTCAACATTGAGAAACCACGTTGACCACGAGCTGTTTCTGAACCGTAACCCAATTTGTTTAAATCTGGATTTGCTAAAGCACGTACCACTTCACCGCCGTAACTTAGACGTTGACGACCACAACATAACTCTTTTGGTGGCATCAAAGACATAATGTCTTTATCAAATATCAATTCACCGCTTTCAGTGGTTTGCACTAATTCGTCAAACTTGTAGCTAGCCAACCACTTATCAAGTGCTTCAAGATGGCCTTTATCTTTGGCGCAGTTGCTCACAATAACTTGATGAGATTCGCAGTTACCTGCTAGTTTTTTGCCATCATATTCAGTGGTACCAGTCCAACCTTTTGCTGTTCTCATTAAAATAACTGGCCAGCGTGGTTTAACGACATCTTCGCCTGAACGTGCGCGACGTTGAATGTCATTGATCATGTCATATGACAAGTCCATTGCTGCAGTCATCTGTTCAAAAATATCGGTTTCCATTTCATCGTCAACGATGATTGGGTGATAACCAAGACCACGGAATTCTAAATCTAGCTCCTCATGGCTCATACGACCCATACGAGTAGGGCCAGAAATTTTGTAACCGTTAATATGTACGATTGGTAGCACTGCACCGTTGTTATCTGGTGAGACTAAACGGTTGGCATACCAAGATGCAGCTAATGGACCTGTTTCTGCTTCACCGTCACCAATTAAACAGGCGGCAATAAGATTTGGGTTATCTAATACAGAGCCCCAAGCAACTGAAAGTGAATAACCAAGCTCACCACCTTCTAGTATTTGACCTGGTGCTTCAGGGTTTGCGTGTGATGGATAACCATAAGCAGCTGAGAATTTTTTACAGATATCTTCGATACCCGTTTCTGTATAAGGTATGGTCTCTGGGTAGAAATGGCTTAATGAACCTTCTACAAATAAGTTAGCCTGTACTGCTGGGAAACCGTGGCCAGGACCAACAAGGTAAATGAATTCACGCTTATGCTTAACAATAAGACGGTTGACGTTAGCGTAAACAAAGTTGATACCAGGACATGTTCCCCAGTGACCAAGTAAACGAGGCTTGATGTCAGTATGTTGTAAAGGACGCTTAAAAAGTACGTTTTGCTTCAGGTAAATTTGCGATGTCGCCAAGAAGTTAGTCGCTCGTACGTATTTTTTTAGTGCAGTTATTTCATTTGAGTTAGTCATTGTGACCTCGATTAAAAGTGAAAATAATTATTTAACTTTCTTTGAGAACACTGTATCTGTAATTTAATTACAATAATGTGGCCTTTATCTAATTTTTGACGAGTCACTTTTAGTTTAGATCGCAATTTTGGCCAGTATGTCGATAATTACTTGAAATTTAATAACGATTTGCCAATGCTTTAAGCATAGAGCATTAATAATAGAAGTGATAAAGTGTGATGGATGTCACTTGTTGTTTTTTGTTTTATTTGTGTTGCTTCAAAGTGTTATTTACTTAGGCAATGTATCTGGTAGGTAACGTTGTTTTAGCATTCACTGTCCTTGATGATCTATACCTATTAATCCACCATCATTAGCTTTTATAATGGCGCCTTTATTTGGCACTTTTATTGGTTTTACCGTTTGACACATAGCAGCTTGCATATGAAGTGCCTGGTCTGTCCATTATGTGATTTAACATTCAGCGCAATAGCCTGATACAGAAAAATAACCTTATAACGGGGAAGATTAGACAATATGGCAATGTTAGAAACGATTATTAATTTCATGAATAGCCTGCTTTGGGGCAAGCTATTAGTTTATGGGCTGGTAGGTGCGGGATTATTTTTCACCATTCGTCTCGGTTTTATTCAAGTCACTCACTTTGTTCATGGCATTAAAGTATTGGCTATTAGCCGTCGCCCAGGTAAGCATGGCTTATCATCATTTCAAGTTTTTTGTACTAGCATGGCTGCGCGTGTAGGCGCCGGTAACATGGCCGGTGTGGCCGTTGCCATTGGTACAGCAGGACCCGGTGCTGTGTTCTGGATGTGGGCTATTGCGGTTCTCGGTATGGCAACCGCAATGATTGAGTCGACACTTGCGCAAGTCTATAAAGTGAAAGATGGTGATGGTCAGTACCGAGGTGGGCCTGCTTATTATATGGAGAAAGGTCTCGGTCAACGTTGGATGGGCGTGCTTTTCTCAATCTTTTTAATTCTAGCTTTTGGTTTAGTATTTAATGCTGTTCAAGCTAACACTATAACTGGTGCGATGACGCAAGTGTTTGGCTTTGAGCCCGTCTATGTTGGAATCGGCATTGTTATTTGCAGTGCCTTTGTCATCGTAGGAGGCCTTAAGAAGGTTGCTAAAGCGTCTGAGTTAATTGTGCCTGTGATGGCTATTGCTTATATTGCTATTGCTTTTGTCGTTGTGGGTATGAATATTGAAAAGTTACCCGACATATTCATGTTAGTTATTAACAGTGCATTTGGTTGGCAAGAAGCCGCTGCAGGTGGTGTTGCATTTAGTGTTTCACAAGCAATGCAAGCTGGTATTGCCCGAGGATTGTTTTCAAACGAAGCAGGTATGGGAAGTGCCGCTAACGTTGCGGCAAGTGCATCACCAAACCCTAACCACCCAGCATCGCAAGGTTTTGTGCAAATGATGGGCGTGTTTGTTGATACAATTGTTATTTGTACCGCAACAGCAGCGATTATTTTATTATCCGGTGATGCAGCCTCTAGCTCTGATGGTATTGCTAAAACTATTAGTGCATTAACCAGTCATGTAGGTGATTGGGGCGGGGCATTTATTGCTTTTGCTATTTTACTCTTTTGCTTTACATCTATTATTGCCAACTATTCATATGCCGAAACTAATGTCATGTTCTTGTCAGGCAATAGTAAAAAAGCCTTACCTATATTCCGTTTAGTGGTTTTGGGTATGGTGATGTTTGGTTCTCTTGCTAAAATTAGTTTGGTTTGGGATTTAGCTGATGTGTCGATGGGGCTAATGGCCATTGTTAACTTAGTGGCATTAGTCTTGTTGTCTGGTCTAGCGGTTAGAGTGATTAATGATTACCGTGAACAGATAGACGCCGGTATTGATCCTGTATTTGACACCAGTAAGTTTCCGGAATTAGCCGATCAATTAGAAGAAAAAATTTGGCCTAACTCAGCAGAGCCGGTCAAAAAATAATATTTACCTATTAAGGTAATCGAAAAAACCA
>NZ_PJAP01000415.1:0-5071 GCF_002836795.1 Shewanella sp. 11B5
GAACTAATTTAACAAGAGATAAACGATGTAACGCGACTACCGGATGTCTAAAACGACCAAACATACGTATAATTTGATGATACATGACATCACGCAACACAACCCGAGCTCGATGGCTCGATAATAACGTAAGTTGTGCCGGTAACGTGGTGATATCCTCAAATCCAAAATACATCCCTTTGGAGAATGCCTCTACATACTCTTGCTCTAGTGGATTAGCTAACGTTACCAGATACTGTTTGTCGACTTTATGCTGCGGATCCATTAACGCTTCGGACCACTTAGCGTCGTTGGTTAGCAATAATAATCCGGTAGAATGTAAATCTAACCGACCGGCAATATGTAACATATCAGTGTTGACGCCAGTTATTAATCCTAATGCCGTAGCGTGTTTATCATCAATGGTCGCACTCACCACCCCATCAGGTTTATTGAGCATATAGTACTGTTTTTGGTATTGACGCAGCACCACACCATTACATTCAATATGAGTAAATTCATCAACCTGTAAATCTGGTGACTTAGCAAACTGGCCATCGACAAGCACTTTATTGGTAACTAACAATAATCGAACCGCTTTTTTCGGGATCTGTAACGTACCTGCAATAAATTGGTCAAGTCGACCTCGTTTAGACACCATAAAACTTCACCAATATAGAATGATACCAATTTGTTTAAGAATACCTTATTCTGTTAAAAGGCAAAAACATTAAGGAGTAACATGCTTTCGCAACCTGCTAGTACAGATTTGCGCCCAGATATGACCAGCGCTGAATTAAAACAGGCGATTAAGTCACTGGATCAATATTTACAAGATAACATTTTTCAAAGTGCAATTAATGACACCTTGAATAAGCGATCACATTTTTTCGATGCGCTATTATGCCAACTTTGGCAACCCTTCGAATTAGATCCCGCACGTATATCGCTCAATGCAGTTGGGGGTTACGGCCGGCAAACTTTACATCCTTTCTCTGATATCGACATCTGCGTTATTCACGATGGTCCATTAACCCCTACGGAAGCTGCTTCTGTAAGCCAATTTCTGACTCAACTTTGGGATCTTAATCTCGATTTAGGCCACGCTGTACGCAGTTTAACTGACACATTCCAAGCTTGTAAGGATGATGTAACCATTGCAACCAGCTTACTGGAGATCCGTCATTTATTCGGTAATAGTCAGCATCAACAGCAAGTGTTGAATGCACTGTACGGCCAAGATTTATGGCAAAGCCAAGCATTTTTTAATGCCAAACTCAGCGAACAGCAAGAGCGTCACGCCAAAGCACAAGGCACCTCATACAGTATTGAACCCAATCTTAAAACTAGCCCTGGTGGAATGCGCGATATTCAAACCCTTACCTGGGTTGCTCGCAAACATTTCAGCGTTGCCAATATGCAATCACTTCGGAGCTTTGGTTTTTTAACCAACGACGAATACGCTGAGTTAATGGAGTGCCAACACTTTTTATTTAGAGTGCGCTTTGCGTTGCATCAAGCAGCCCAACGTTCTGAAAATCGTTTATTACTACAATACCAAGCTGAAGTAGCTAAATTAATGGGTTTTGGTGATGGTATGGCCATCGGCGAAAGCGGCAATATTGCAATTGAAAAAATGATGCGCCAATTATTTCGAGCAATGAAGCGCATAGGCGAATTAAACAAAATCTTAATGGCGTATTTTCAACGAGAAATTATTCCAGAGCTTAATCCGCAAATAATCGCGATTAACGATAACTTTGAAATTGTTGATAAGTACATTCACGTTCGAGACGAAACCGTATTTATCGATCGCACTCAAATTATGGCGTTATTTGAGTTTATCGCGATTCATCACGACAAAATAATTGGTATTACTGCAGAAACCTTACGTTCTTTGCGCCAAGTAAGACGTCGTTTAATGGGTGACTTACAAGATTTTCAGCGTTGTAGAGAGCAATTTAAAGCGATATTTGTTCATCCTCAAGGCATGGGACTTGCCATTACCTTGATGCATCAACACGGTATTTTAGCGTCTTATTTACCACAATGGCGTGAAGTTGTTGGTCAGATGCAGTTTGATTTATTCCATGCCTATACGGTCGATGAGCACACCCACAAGGTGCTTAAAAATATATACATCTACGGAAACGACATCAAAACGTTGGATAAAGATCTGGCATTAGCCGCTGATATTTATCAAAAAATGTCTAACAAATCGACACTGTTATTTGCAGCATTGTTCCATGACTTAGCTAAAGGCCGTGGTGGTGACCATAGTAAACTTGGTGCTGTTGATGCCAATTTATTTGCTAAGTTTCATGGCTTAAAAGTCTCACAAGAAAAACTGATTTGCTGGTTAGTAGAAAATCATTTGTTGATGTCTATTACCTCACAACGCATGGATATTTACGATCCTGAAGTCGTGAATGCTTTTGCCAAAAAAGTAGGCACCTTAACCCGTTTAGACGCCCTGTACTGCCTGACCATTGCCGATATTCAGGCAACCAATGATGATCTGTGGAATGACTGGAAAGCATCATTATTAAAAGATTTGTATTTTGTTACTCGTAAAGCACTGCGCAATGGCTTTGAAAATATTTTGCAACTGCGTACTTTGGTGCGGGAACACAAACAAGAAGCGCTGAATTTATTAGCCGCCGATGACGATAGCAGTGACGAGATCAAAAAATTATGGCGTCGCTTACCTATCGCCTTTTTCAGTAACGCCGAAGCGGATGATATCGCCAGATATACCCAAGCAATGATTAACCACGATCTTACACCAGTAGCCGAAAATCAATACAACACCTTGATTTTACTCGACGATGTAGTGGTGAAAGGTTGCAGTGACGTGTTTGTTTACACCAAAGACAGACACGGATTGTTTGTTAAATTATTCAATACGTTAGCGACATTACGTATTTCGGTAAAACAAGCACAAATAGCCCGAACTAAAGATGGTTATGTGGTTGAGTCATTTAAAGTACTCGATTTTGATGAAAAGCCCATTACCAGCGCTCAGCGCCGTGAACAGGTCATCGACAAATTACATCAAGTGTTAGATAAAGGCGTTAATTTACCGAAAAAACGCCAGTCTAGACGGCATCAGAGTTTCGATAATCAGCCCAATATCGAATTTCTACATTCACGAAAATCGACCCGTAGCTTAGTCAATGTTTCAGCATTAGACACCAGTGAATTTATGGAACAAATTGCCAGTGCATTTAGAGAATTGGATTTGAATATTCATTCTGCCACCATCAGTACAGTCGGCGAACGCGCAGACAATGTGTTTTTATTATCCAATAAAGACGATCAACAATTAACCCCAGAACAACAGCAGCAATTGTCAGCAACACTAATGCAAGCCATTACCACCGACGAATAACAACCTTAATCAGTCAGTGTTATTGATATAAATGGGCCATGTGTGAATTAATCACCGTGGCGCTTTTATTTCACCACTAAGCAGACTTTGAGCAAACTGATGACTATGCGATAATCACCCCCATCAACTGCCGTTAATTAGGTCATCATGTCACAAGCCTTTAGTTATACTGCTGAATATGTACTAGACAAATCGTACTTTGAAGAATGTTATCAGCAATCAATTAACCCCAACACCTCACCAAAACGTTTCATTAAAACCACAATCTTTGCGCTTGTAGGTTTGGCTATTCTAATGCTCGACACAGTAAGCCCAACATCGATGAGTACTAAAGAAACCTACTATTTAGGCTACTTTTTTATTGGTTTGGCCGTGGTAGAGTTTTTGAGTATTCGTTTTAATAAAACCTGGTGGTTATGGCGTCAAATGATGAGTAAAGCGGCTGGTGAGCATGTCAATCTCACAATAGATGATAATGGTATCAATAGTCAGTCACTCCATGTTAATCAACAGATTTTGTGGACTGATATTTATCGAATTACTGAAACCGATGCAGGCTTGTTAATTAAACTGCAAAAAACCACGACTTATTTGTCTAAACGCTGCTTAGATAAAAGCGCTATCGACTTTATTAATCAGAAACAATAGCTTGAAATATAACTTAACCTAATAGATCACAAACAATAACGCCTAGGCTAATGCATTCGCAACACGAAGACTAATGTCGCTAAGTAACTCATCTTCAAACCATGGGTTACGACTAAGCCAAATATTATTACGCGGACTGGGATGCGGCAGAGGAATATAACGTGGCCCAAACCTGCGCCATTGCTGCACAGTTTCGGTTAATGTTTTCGGCTTATCGGCTAAATAATACTGTTGTGCATATTGCCCTACCAATAATATCAACTTGACGTTAACTAACTGCTGCAGCAATAAATCATGCCATTTAGGCGCACATTCAGGCCGCGGAGGTAAGTCGCCAGACTTTCCTTTACCAGAAGCGGCATAACTACCCGGATAACAAAAACCCATCGGCATAATAGCAATCTGTTTAGCATCGTAAAAAACGTCTTTAGTTACCCCTAGCCACAACCGCAATCGGTCGCCACTGGCGTCATCGAATGGAATACCCGACAAATGTACTTTACGTCCAGGGGCCTGACCGATGATCAACACTTTTGCTTGCGGATCAATTTGTACTACTGGGCGTACACCATCAACTAGACATGATGCACAAAGCTGACAATTTTTTACTTGAGTGAGTAACGAAACCATATCCAATGCCTTACTTTTTGTATATAAAATCATAAAAAGCGTGTAAATCACTATATCCAACGGAACTAAGCTGCAGTAGTATTTGTCAAAATAACAAAGTTCTCCCAAGAAGGAACAACCATGCAACATTCACGTTTAGCCCGTACAACTTTAGCTGCTATGTTAATTAGCGGTACAGCGATAAGTTTTAGCGCTGCAGCACTTCCCCAAGCACCCGTTAACGATGTGGTTTCATTAAAAGAAGCCTGCCAACAAATTGCACTTGAAGACCAACTGCCAGAAAGTGAAGTCGACGCATTTTTGCTTGATTGCGTTAACGACCAATTAACCGAAATGGGCTACGAACGTGTTGCTAGCCTAGATTAAGCCAGTACCAAGCCTAGACTATCTTCATAATGACTAGTATCAACTGACTCCCTATAA
>NZ_PJAP01000285.1:0-11361 GCF_002836795.1 Shewanella sp. 11B5
ACTTTCAATTCGCTCAACATCATCAATTTATCATCAATGCTAGCAGCCAAATTTACACATTTTATGGAAGAATAAGCTAAGTGAGCCCTATGATGCAGACGGCTGGTTAAGCGCCATTTTGGTCGCTATTTGTTTATTATGAAGAGACGATAACAACAGTAAGCCACATACCCCACCAATTAACGCTAAAAACATGTCAGATTGAGTATCCCAAACATATCCTTGAGTACCTAAAAATGCCTCGGCATTTTCACCCGTAGCAATGGCAACCCACCATTCAACTAATTCATAAAAAGCTGAAAATGCCAACACAAAACATACTGCTAAAAACTGACACCAGGCACCAATTTGCATCACCTGCTTACGAATAAAGATTTCGCGAGCTAATATCACCGGAATAAATCCCTGAGCAAAATGGCCGACTTTATCGTAGTTATTGCGTTCGCTGCCCATCACTTGTGCTAACCAGTCAAATAACGGCACTTCGGCATAGGTGTAACGCGCACCCACAAATAATACACAGCAATGCACTAAAATAAGTGCATAAGCTAACGTGGTCAGCGGAAAGTTTTTACGACTAAAAAATAAAATAGGTAATGCGATTAACGCTGGTATAGCTTCTAACCACCAAGTGAACATATCTTTAGGTGCGCTAACTGACCACAACAGTACTAATAGATAAATCCCTATCCATATAACCTTACTCTTCATCTTAATTCTCTCCATGAGATATTGTTCTCAAATTAGAATATAAACTTTAGCCATCTAGCCCTCTACAAGCGCTTAAAAAAGTGCTACTTTGATAATGCGCCGGAAGTCCGCATTTATATCATAACTATTAGTATAAGCATTAGTATAACCATTAGCTTAAGCACCATTTAATGATAAGAGGGTACCCATATCATGGCGAAACACTCGCTTGACAAGGATAAGATCAAAATCCTGCTGTTGGAGGGCGTCCACCAAACTGCGGTCGATGTACTAGAACGTGCAGGTTATACCAACATTGAATACCATAAAGCCTCGTTAGGCGAAGAGGCTTTGCTTGCATCAATTAAAGATGCTCACTTTGTTGGATTACGCTCCCGCACCCAGCTTACTGCGGAAGTACTGCATCATGCAGAAAAGTTGGTTGCGATTGGTTGTTTTTGTATTGGTACCAACCAAGTCGATTTAGCCTCGGCTGAGAAACTGGGCATTCCAGTTTTCAACGCTCCTTTCTCCAACACGCGCAGTGTTGCTGAATTGGTGATTGGTGAAATCATCATGCTGATGCGTGGCATTCCACAGCGCAATGCCATGTCACATCGTGGCGGTTGGTTGAAGAGTGCTAATGGCAGTGTTGAAGTCCGTGGTAAAACCTTAGGTGTGATTGGTTATGGTCATATTGGTACTCAATTGGGTATTTTGGCTGAAACCTTAGGCATGAGAGTGATTTTCTTCGATATTGAAGATAAGTTACCGTTAGGCAATGCCTCTCAAGTTCACTCTATGGACAAGTTATTGGCTCAAGCGGACGTTGTTAGTCTGCATGTACCAGAAACACCGCAAACTAAAGATATGTTCGCTAAAGCTGAATTTGCTCAAATGCGTCAAGGCAGTTTCTTTATCAATGCTTCTCGCGGAACCGTAGTTGATATTGAAGACTTAGCCAATGCACTGAAGTCAGAACATCTTGCGGGTGCAGCGATTGACGTATTCCCTGTTGAACCTAAGTCGAATGATGATGAATTCATCTCTCCACTACGCGGCTTAGACAATGTATTACTCACACCACACATTGGTGGCAGTACTGCTGAAGCACAGGAAAACATCGGCGTAGAAGTGGCAGGTAAGCTGGTCAAATACTCAGACAACGGTTCGACTCTGTCTGCGGTTAATTTCCCAGAAGTATCGCTAGCACAACATAGTGGCACCTCACGCTTATTGCACATTCACCAAAACCGTCCTGGTGTATTGATTAAAATTAACCAAGCGTTTTCTGAAAAAGGCATTAACATTGCAGCTCAGTACTTACAAACTACCGCTGAAATTGGTTACGTGGTAATGGAAGTCGATTCAGATCAAGCTGAAGAAGCATTAGTTGAATTAAAGTCTATTGAAGGCACTATCCGTGCGCGGGTATTGTTTTAAACTGACTTATATTTTATAAGCAATTAACTTGAGTTAATTGTCTTCCTAAAAAAGCTACCTTGTCCACAAGGTAGCTTTTTTATTAGCTTTAAAACCATAGCCCCCTGTTGAGCATTCTATTAATCCGTTACACTCCAAACCATACCGTCTTATTCACACGTTAGGGATAGTTATGACCATTTCAGTAAACCAGCCAGATTGGGATTTTATCGCCACGTCTCCTGAATTAATGTTATCAAGTTTGACGCATATGGGGTTAATCGAAATCACCGGTGAGCAAGGGCGCAGTTTCATTCATGGCCAAGTCACCACAGATATTACCTCCCTTGGCACAAACGAGTGGAAATGGGGTGCTCATTGCGACCCTAAAGGTAAAATGCTCGCCAGTTTCCGTACGTTTTCAATCGGCGATAGCTTATTTATGTTACTGCCGAAAAGTACTTTAAGCTTAGATTTACCCCAGTTACAAAAATACGCTGTATTCAGTAAAGCCGAACTCGCAGATGTCAGTAATAATTATCAAATAATTGGTATTGCCGGATCACAAGCACAAGCCTTTGCAGCTGAAAACTTTGGCGATGTATCGCAAGCACTTAATCTTGTAGAGCAAGGTGTAATTATTCGTGATGGCGAACGTTTTATTGCCATTATTAATAATGCGGCAGCAGAAACCATCATCAGCCAATCGGGACAAACAATGTTTGATGCCAGTGCATGGCAAGCATTAGAAATTAAAGCCGGCTATCCAAACATAGATGCAGCTCATTCCGGCCAGTACGTAGCGCAAATGTGCAACCTGCAAGCCATTAATGGTATTAGCTTTACCAAAGGCTGTTACATGGGCCAAGAAACCATTGCCAGAATGAAATATCGCGGAGGCAATAAACGTGCATTGTATATTATATCTGGCACCACCAAGCAAACCATCAGCACTGATACTCAATTAGAAATTGCCCTTGAAGACGGTTTCCGTCGTGGTGGCAATATCATTGAATGCGTCCAATATGGCGATAAAGTATTACTGACAGCTGTATTGCCAAATGATACCGAAAACACGGCGCAACTTCGTATTGCCGGTGATGAAAGCTCACAATTATCTATTATCGAGTTACCGTATTCTTTAGCAGATGCTTAATTAATTTGAGTGATACATTGACTAAGCGAGCCATTGGCTCGCTTTTTTTATTTTTGAACATTTGCGCTTCATATCACGTATATTATTGATAATATTACTCTGTTGATGCAGTAATTCTATTAAGCCTATACGTTATGGAGCGACTATGACCACTATCGTCACCTTAGAAAACATGAGTAAAGGGTTTCGCGATGGCGAGTCATTCCATTCGGTGCTTAACAATGTCAGCCTAACACTGCAACAAGGCCAAACGATTGCGTTAACAGGCCCTAGTGGCAGTGGTAAAAGTACCTTACTGAATATTATTGGTGGCTTTGAAACGATTGACAGCGGCGACATGTTAATCCGCCAAACAGGCAACATGCATTCGGTGACAAAGTGGCAAGATAAACAATGGAGCCAATATCGACGTCAGTCACTCGGGGTAATATTTCAACAGTTTAACTTGCTCACCCCATTAAATGTGCGTGACAACATTCAGTTTTCACTGGCGCTTAATCAGTTAGCGTGGAGCCCTTGGTGTGATGAACTTTGCCACCAGCTTGGCTTAACACCACTGCTAGATCGTAACGTCGAAAACCTATCCGGTGGGCAACAACAGCGGGTGGCCATTGCGAGGGCACTCGCTCATAAACCACAACTCATATTAGCCGACGAACCGACAGGTAATCTTGATCAACATGCCGGATTACAAGTCATGCAACTGCTAACCGAACTCGCTCAACAAGCCAACTGCTGTATCTTAATGGTGACCCATAGCGAACAATGCGCCGCTTTTATGCAGCATCGCTGGCACGTCGAAAATCAGCAGATTGTGATTAACCCTGCTGACATGACATTGCAAGGTTAAGCCCATGATGACTCACTCTTCATCATACTTATCCTCAATTAAGCGTTTAAGATTATGCTTGCAGCTGTTTGCCAGCCATTATCGTCACGCCCCATTGCAAGCTAGCGCAATTTTATTGGGCATCATGCTGGCGGTAACGTTATTGATTGGCGTATACGCCACTAACGAAAACGCTAAACAAAGCTATGGTAATGTATCCGAACTCATGAGCCAACAAGCTCGACTATCGATTAGTCACCGCACTGAGGACAGCATTGATGAGTCGGTTTATTTTGCGTTAGCCAATGCAGGATTCAACACCATCGCCAGCATTGAAGGAATTGCAACCGATGAACAAGGCAGGCTATGGCGAATTAATAGTAGTGATGTAGTCGCCGCGATTACCAGCAGTATGCAACTACAGCAATCAGGTACTAGCTCATCGATAACAGCGACGCATATTCCGTTAGCAGAACTACTGGCAGGCAAACCTAAAGTGCTAATGTCGACAAGCCAGCGCGAACGCATGAGTAAAGTGACTAACAACACTGACCGCATAATACTTAATGGTATGCCTGTTGAATTTGTTGCCATTGACGATTCATGGGGACTTGGTTCTGCTATTTTGGCCGATATATCACTCGCTCAACCTATGCTGAATATGCAGGGTAAATTAAGCTACATTGCCGTATTTGATTCCCCCTCCGCAGATACAAATACCTCTCACGCAAACGAATCAGAAACAGATGCGCAACTAATCGCTCGATTAACGCATACCTTAACCCAAGCGGGGATTGATCCCACCAAGCTGAACTTCACCACCCAAACAAGTGAAGGCGAATCACTTACCGCCCTCACTGCCAGCTTTCATCTTAATCTTGATGCCATGAGCATGTTGGCCTTTGTGGTCGGCTTATTTATCGCTTATAACGGGGTTCGTTATAGCTTAATGAAGCGTCAAAAATTGCTAGTGCAAATCATGCAACAAGGGCTCGATAGACGCACCATCATGCTAGCCCTAAGCATTGAAATAGTCTGTTTAGTGTTTATAGGTTGTGTATTAGGTTTTATTGTCGGACTGCAATTATCGCAATGGTTACAACCTATGGTCGCGATGACTCTTGAGCAGCTATATGGCGCTAAATTGTTACCGGGAAACTGGCAGTGGCAATGGTTTGCACAAGCGCTCGTATTAACCCTGTCTGCAGCCTTTGCTGCTTGTATTCCAATGCTAATAAACCTTATTAACACCCCACTTGCACAAGGGGCTCAAAAGCAGCCACAAAGCCGACAGTTCAGTATTATTCATTGGCGACAATTCATTATTGCGGCATTGCTACTTTTGGTTTGCACTATCGCGTTTGCGTTTACTGAACAATATCGCCATAGCTTAATATTACTAGGCGTACTCTCGGTCGCGATTCCATTACTGTTACCACAATGTCTGCATTGGGCGGTTAACTTACTCAGTCCTTTTATGCCTAAAGGGTTGTGGAATTATGTGATTGCCGAAACCAAAGAGATTATTGCCCCACTCGCTCTGGCGATGATGGCTATGCTGCTAGCTTTGTGTGCCAACATTGCCATGAATACCTTAGTGGGTAGTTTTGAAATCACCTTAAAAAAGTGGCTCGATGCCCGTTTGCATGCAGACTTATACATTAGACCCAACCCAAACCAAATCGATACATTAACGCTATTATTAAAACAAGACCCCAAGGTTGAGGCTATTTATGAGCAATGGACTGTCGATAGCCATCTTAATCGAGCTGAAACACCGCAAACACAAGTGCCAATTCATTTAGTCAGTCGTGACCATTTGTCGTTAACTGAAACAACCGTGTTTAAAACCACTGCCGATGATTTTTGGACAACCTTCACAGCAGGTGAAAGCCTGATGATCAGTGAGCCATTATCGATAAAATACCAACTCGATATAGGCGATAAAGTTCAACTATCGCAACTTGATCAACACATCATGACGATTGGCGGTATTTATTACGATTATGGTAATCCCCAAGGCGAAGCGATTATCACTCAGTCTTTATGGCAGCAATCTCAATTACCAGCAAAACCCATTAGCCTGGCAGTGTCTTATCAAGGCGATATTACCCCGCTACAAAACAGTATTAGCCAACAGCTCAACTTGTCTTCAGCCTATATGTACAGTCAACAGCGGATTAAAACAGAAGCGATTAATATGTTTAACAAAACATTTTCGATCACTGTGGTACTCAACAGCTTGACCTTACTGGTGGCGGCAATCGGCTTATTTAGTGCCTGTATAATGCTAACGCAAGCGAGGCAAGCGCCATTAGCCCGCTTGTATGCTCTAGGTGTTAGCCGTAACCAATTACGGATGATGGTGTTAGTACAAATGCTATTTATCGTATTTTTGACCTGCTTTCTCGCGTTACCGACAGGCGCGTTACTGGGTTATTTATTAATTCATAAAGTCACATTACAAGCATTTGGCTGGAGCATCGCCATGGTCTGGGATTGGGCTGCATATGCTCAAGTGGTGATCATTGCTGTAGTCAGTTGTTTACTGGCAGTGTGTTTACCTTTGTATTGGCAAACCAGAAAACCCTTGATATCAAGTTTGCAACAGGAAGCGCTATGATCTCTGTTACCTTTAAAGGCATATACTCAATCGCTTTCAAGTTTGTATTACATACCAAGTTTACAACACGGCAAACACAATGGATGCTCCTTTTAGCATTGCCTCTGTGTGCAATGTTAACAGCCTGCTCACCTGCGCAAGATAGCGTCACAAAAGAGTCAACAATTAGTAGCATGTCATCTGCATCAGCTGAAGGTTATAGCGAAGTCACTCAAGGTAAAACCTTACACTTTCCACAAGACCATTTAGCGCACGATGACTTTAAAATTGAGTGGTGGTATTTAACCGCAAACCTGACCACGGCTGCAGGTGAAGATGTTGGCGTGCAATGGACTCAATTTCGCATTGGAATGACACCACCTCAAAAATCGACAGTTGCCACCAATGACTGGGAAACAAATCAGCTTTACATGGCTCATGCCGCTGTAACAACATCAAATGAACATTTATTAGCTGAGAAATGGTCACGAGGGCACCCGCAACTTGCAGGTGTAAAATCGCAACCGTTTGAAGTGCATCTGCAAAACTGGCAATGGTTAGGTCAGTCTGACAGTCTTTTTCCGGCAACATTAAATGTGGCTAGTGATCAGTTTAGTTATCAATTACAGCTAAATAGTCAGCAACCGCTGCAATTACAAGGTGATAAAGGTTATAGCAGCAAAAGTGCAGACCAAAGCGTAGCGTCTTACTATTACAGCCAGCCTTTTATCGACGTAACAGGTCAAATAACTCGTCATGGCGTAACAGAACTAGTCAGCGGTAAAGCTTGGCTTGACCGCGAATGGAGTTCACAATTTTTAACCAAAGCCCAGCAAGGTTGGGACTGGTTTTCACTGCGTTTAGACGACAATTCAACGCTAATGGCATTTAGACTGCGCGGCGAAAATGACCAAGCACACTTTTACAGTGCCAGAAGGATGTTTACTGATGGTAGTGGCCACAATATTAATAGCCGAGACAACCCTGGTGATATTGATATGCAACCCACTCAGTGGCAACAAACCGCATTAGGCAATCATCCTATTGCATGGCGAATTAAGATTAATAGTGAAGCCATCGACGTCACGACCCAAGCTGTTAACCCTAACAGCGACATGCCAGTATCTACGTCATATTGGGAAGGCCCCATTACGATTAAAGGCAGTCACCAAGGTCAAGGTTACATGGAGCTTACTGGTTACTAGGTCTGCTGGTCATTTAAGTTGAATGTTGCACCAAGATTCGCTCAAAGGTTTTCTCGAAGACTTTCTCGAAGACTTTCTCGAAGAGAAGCAAGCCGTAGCCTACCTATAAAGATCATACCTCTCACAATCTCAATTCCCCATTCCTGGGAGCCGTGCTAGTAACAGGGTACCGAAAGGTTTTAATCGACAATAAAAGCTGTGCCTCAAGCACTACAAGCTTTACAAGCAATCCCTAAAACAGCATTTACCTAATTGTTAAAATGAGATTTACATCACGCTGAAAAATGTGACCTTGCACAACTATTAACCACTATACCCATTCTGAGGTATACCCATGTTATTGGTAAGGTCTAGACTCACTCTATCACGTCACCTCCAATGACTATCACGTACCAAGTACAACATTCTAAGAGTGAGGAACACCATGAGCATCAGTCGTCGCGAGTTTTTAAAAGCCAACGCCGCTGCCGCAGCAGCGTCGGCCGTGGGTATCGCTATTCCAATTAATATCGTTCAAGCTGCAGAAGGTAAAAGTGAAATAAAATGGGATAAAGCCCCATGTCGCTTTTGCGGTGTAGGTTGTAGCGTCCTAGTAGGTACTCAAAATGGTAAAATTGTTGCTACTCAAGGCGACCCAGAAAGCCCTGTTAACAAAGGCTTAAATTGTATTAAAGGGTATTTCTTATCTAAAATCATGTATGGCAAGGACCGATTAACCTCGCCATTACTCAGAATGAAAGATGGTAAGTATGATAAAGAAGGTGATTTTACGCCAGTAAGCTGGGATGTTGCCTTTGATACCATGGCCGAAAAATGGAAAGCCAGCATAGCCAAAAAAGGCCCAACCTCTGTAGGGATGTTTGGTTCTGGCCAGTGGACTATTTGGGAAGGCTACGCCGCATCTAAGCTTCATAAAGCTGGTTTTCTCACCAACAATATCGACCCGAATGCACGCCATTGTATGGCATCAGCTGTTGGTGGATTCATGCGTACCTTCGGGATTGATGAACCCATGGGTTGTTATGATGACTTAGAAGCCGCTGACCACTTTGTATTGTGGGGCGCCAACATGGCAGAAATGCATCCCATCTTGTGGGCCCGCTTAACAGACCGTCGCTTAAGCCATAAAGATGCCCGCGTACACGTACTCTCTACCTATGAAAACCGTAGCTTTGACTTAGCAGATAATGCCATGGTGTTTAAGCCACAAACTGACTTGGTCATCTTAAATTATATTGCCAACTACATTATTCAAAACAAAGCCGTAAACAAAGACTTTGTTAGCAAGCACACTAAATTTGCCCTAGGTACCACTGACATTGGTTATGGCTTGCGCCCTGAACACCCATTGGAAAAGAAAGCTAAAAATCCAGGTAGCGGTGATGCCAAACCGATTAGCTTTGACGAGTATGCAAAATTTGTTAGCACTTACACAGTTGAATACGCGGCAAAAATGAGCGGCGTACCGGCTGAAAAACTTGAGATTATGGCAAAAGCTTATGCCGACCCTAACATCAAAGTGATGAGCTTATGGACCATGGGTATAAACCAGCATACTCGTGGTGTGTGGGCAAATAACATGCTCTACAACATTCACTTACTCACCGGTAAAATAGCGACTCCAGGCAACAGCCCATTCTCATTAACCGGTCAACCTTCAGCTTGTGGTACTGCTCGTGAAGTAGGCACATTCTCACATCGTTTACCTGCTGACATGGTGGTGAACAATGATAAACATCGTGAGATTACTGAAAAACTTTGGCAAGTCCCTGCCGGCACTATTCCAGCTAAACCTGGATACCATGCCGTGCTGCAAAGCCGTATGCTTAAAGATGGTAAATTAAACTGTTATTGGACTATGTGTACTAACAATATGCAGGCTGGTCCTAATATCAATGATGAAGTTTATCCCGGATTCCGTAATCCAGAAAACTTTATTGTGGTCTCGGATCCTTACCCAACTATCACGGCAATGGCCGCAGATTTAATTCTTCCAACTGCAATGTGGGTTGAAAAAGAAGGCTCATATGGTAACGCAGAACGACGTACTCATTTCTGGCATCAGCTCGTACCAACGCCAGAAGGGTCTAAGTCAGATTTATGGCAGCTGGTTGAGTTCTCTAAGCGCTTTAAAGTCAGTGAAGTCTGGCCCGCTGAGCTAATCGCTAAACAACCAGAGTTAGCCGATAAAACATTATATGAAGTGTTATTTGCTAACGGCGTAATCAATAAGTTCCCAACCAGCGATTGTAAAGGTGCTTATAACGATGAAAACGAACACTTTGGCTTTTACCTGCAAAAAGGTATTTTCGAAGAATATGCACAATTTGGTCGCGGCCATGCACACGATTTAGCAGACTTTGACACTTACCATCAAACGCGAGGATTACGCTGGCCAGTCGTTAATGGCAAAGAAACCACCCGCCGCTTTGTTGAAGGCAGTGACCCTTATGTCAAAGCAGGTGAAGGATTCAATTTTTACGGTAAGCCAGATGGCAAAGCCGTCATATTTGCACTGCCTTATGAACCGGCAGCAGAAGAACCTAATGAAGAGTTCGATCTATGGATGTCAACAGGACGAGTGCTGGAACATTGGCACACAGGGTCAATGACCGCTCGCGTACCAGAATTGCATAAAGCGATGCCAAGTGCTCAAGTCTTTATGCACCCTGCTGACGCTAAAGCTCGTGGGTTAGCCCAAGGGGATGAGGTTACCGTTGCATCACCACGCGGCGAAATCAATACTCGAGTGGAAACTAAAGGCCGAAACAAGCCGCCTAGAGGTGTGGTATTTATGCCATTCTTCGACGCTAAGCAATTAGTGAACAAGCTGCTTTTGGATGCCACGGACCCATTATCAAAAGAAACTGATTTCAAAAAGTGTCCAGTGAAAATATTTAAAGCCTAATACCGCTTTAATATTAATTGCTGCAGCTGTCGCGGGGTTATTACACCTTGACAGCTGCGACACTCGATTTCTACATTCATTAGGATGTAACGGAGATGAAAATGAAAAAACTACTTAGCGTCGCGGCCATACTATTAAGCCTTAGCGCATATTCTGGACAACAAGCCGTAGCAGATAATACCCCTGTAAAAGTAGAATCTCGTGTAGGTAACGTCGCCATAACCGACAACTCACCTGCTGATGCTATCGCCACCTATCCGACTAGAGGTAAAGCTATCGCGCGCAGCTTTGCTGAACAACCGCCGTTGATCCCTCATAAAGATAGCTATAGCATCACTACAGACAAAAATGGCTGTCTAACATGCCATAGCTGGGATAAAGCAAAAAGAATGAAAGCAACGCCAGTGGCGAAGTCACACGTTGTGGATGATAAGGGCACAGTGAATGGCATGAACTACTTCTGTGTACAGTGTCATGTTGCACAAGCAGATAATAAACAGGAACTAGTGGAAAACACATTTACGACAAAGTAATTGATAAAGATATAAA
>NZ_PJAP01000416.1:0-5063 GCF_002836795.1 Shewanella sp. 11B5
CTTTGTTTAGACATAGTGGTTGGTTTTTGTGGGGATTACTCATTATTGATGGGCTATTTTTGTTCCAGCGAATGATGCACGATGACTATTTGTTTAAAATTGGCTATTCAATTGATGCACTTTTTCTCTTTTGGTCGGTTATTTATGTCTTCAAATCAAAGCGACTATATTACTACTTTGCCGACTGGACAACGGATGACAGCACTATGCAAGCTGAAACCTTAGCTGATGATGAGATTAAGCCAGATACGAAATAATGTACGACTTGGTATAAATACACTATTATTTATTGGTTTCCAAAAAATTTAAAATGTAAGACCTTGAAACACATAACTCTATTCTTAAAATGTTAGCATAAAATGACATTGTCATCTCAGCCATAACGTGGCGAATGTGAAAAGGATCAATACTTTGGCTAAAGCAGAATTAACACAAATACCTGTTTCGCAAATGGTTATCGGGTTAACCGTTAAGCTGCCTTTGTCTTGGACAAACCATCCTTTTTTTCGCAGTAAAGTTAAGCTTGAGCAACAAGTGCAAATCGAGATGATCAAAGGCCTCGATGTGTCATTTGTCTATGTGATTGAAGGCCATGATTTATTGCCCCACGTTTCTGAACCTGTTGAAATTGAACAACCAGAAGAGGTTGTTGAACAAGAAATTGATTATCGACCATTGGCTAAAAAAAGCATGCGAATTAGCCAGCAACGCTTTGTAAAATCGGTTAACGATAGTAGGACTGTTTTTGGCAAAATTGTTAGCGACCCTGAGGGGGCGTACCGAGAAGCTGCCACCTTAGTCGAAGATTTAGTCGATCATTTGTATGAAAGTGAAACCCCTCAACTCACGATCGTAGGCAGTGGTGAAATTGATGTCAGTGTGACTCAACATGGTATTTCAGTTGCAGTACTTTCTATGATGATTGCCCACTCGTTAGTACTGTCGAAAAAAGATGTTCGTGACATTGCATTAGGTAGCTTATTTCACGATATTGGCAAACTCAAAGTGCCAGATGCTATACGTCGTAAAAAACGTGGTGATTTAAGCGATCATGAAATTAATTTTTTAAAAATGCACCCCAATTTTGGTTACGACATGCTTCACCGCACCGGATTATTCCCTGAAGCTATGTTGGATATCGTACTCCATCATCACGAGTTTATTGATGGCAGCGGATTCCCCAATCAGTTAACCGAAGCTAAAATATTACTCACTACACAAGTGGTATCTTTAGCTAACGATTATGAAACCTTGTTAAACTTACATCGCACTCCACAAATAGCTTTGGGGATTTTATTTAAAACCCATAGTGGCAAACATGCTGATAATCTAATTGCTGTATTAGTTAAAATTTTAGGCATTTATCCTCCAGGAACCATTGTGCGCTTGACTGACGATAGTATTGCCAAGGTGATGATGACCACCGCTGACGTCAAGCAGCCGCATGTGTGGTCTTGTAATCTCAGTGGTGGAGAACCCAGTTTTCGTTTTTTAATTAACGAAGATGTGCAAGTTCAAGAAGTGATGAAATTAGATGAGTTAACTGATGGTGCGGTCAAAACACTACAAGCGAACAACCCAATTAGTTTTTATTTCAATAACTTCGATCATTAAAATTTAACAGCGTAATATCGAGAATACATGAACACAGTTACTATTATCGGATGTGGTTGGTTCGGTTTGCCGCTCGCCACACAATTAGTTAAGCAAGGTATTAAGGTAAAGGCTTCAAAACGTCACCCTGAAGACTTAGTCCAATTACAGCAAGCCGGTATTGATGCTTATCAATTAGATTTGGCCAATGTGACTAGCCATGCAAAAAACTCGTCTTTATTCGATGCAGACGCCATCGTGATTAACTTACCACCGGGACTTAGGCGAGGCGAAACTGATTATCTAGGCTATTTAACTCAGTTAATAACCTTGATGGGTGAACACCAATATCAAAAAATTATTTTTATCAGTACGACTGGGGTTTATCCTTCGCTAGATCAAACAGTAACCGAACAAGATGCTGCAGCTTTTAATGATACCAGTGGCACATTATTACAAGCAGAGGCAATGTTTTCCGCTATGAAAAATAGCTGCATTGTAAGATTCTCAGGCTTGGTAGGGCCTAAACGGCATCCCGGACGTTTTTTTGCCGGAAAAACCGATGTCAGTGGCGCCAATGTTGCGGTTAATCTGGTACATTTAGATGACTGTATTGCTGCTGTTAGCTTAATTCTTTCTCGCAACGATACTTTACCGATTTATAATCTTGCGGCAAACGCTCACCCTACTCGTGGGGAGTTTTATGTTGCTGCTGCAGAGCATCTTGGATTAACTGCGCCAGAGTTTAATCAGCAACAACAACCCAATAAAACTATCGACGGTCAGTTAATTTGTCATCATTTAGGGTTTACATATGCGTTTAATAATCCATTCAAAATGCTTGATGCTTGCTAAACTAGCATAGGCTATAATAGCCGGAATATTTTGATTAAAAGGCGATTATTGTGACGACTCAAACTCAAGCGTTTGCATTACTTCAAGGTGATGAATTCGTAGAACTGTACAAAGTACTCAAAGTACTCGGTCTAGTGAACGGTGGTGGCGAAGCAAAGCATGTCATTACCGAAGGTCAAGTGACCGTCAACGGTGAAGTTGATACTCGTAAACGTAAAAAGTGTGTTGTTGGCGATATCGTTTCGTTCAATGGCGCGACAATTGAAATTGTTCCTGCACAGTAAGGATTGATAAATGCAATTCCCAGAAGATGATAATGGCCAAATGTTGGCAGCAATGGCAGATGCCGGTATTGACCTTACTCAATCAATAGAAGTCGATTTCTTCTTGGTGTTTGACGATCAACGTGATGCCGAGTCAGCCTTAGAAGCATTAAGCCAAAAAGACATGCAAGGTGAGCTTGAGCTTAACTTTGATGAAGAAAGCACCAAGTGGGAAGTGATTGTTTGCCTGCAAATGGTACCTGAATACGCAACGCTTGTGGCTAAAGAAACTGAGTTGAATAACTTTGCCAAAGAGTTTGACGGTATTTCTGATGGTTGGGGCGTGATGCAAAACCAAGCCAGCGATAATGAGTTTGCAGATGATGACCATGTTCACACTGAGCATTGTAAGCACTAATATAGTCATCACTAAAGATTGAATGATTCAAGTAAACAAAAACCGTTAATGCCCTGCATTAACGGTTTTTTGATTATATAAAGCGACGTAGTTTAGTCTTCTTTTATCTCGTTAATGACTTCTTTGGTCTCATGTCCAATAGCTTTAACGGTATCGCGCGTCCCGTGACCGATAGCGGTGGTCACTTTTTTTGTGGTGTGACCGATTTCTTTGCCAGTCTGTTTTAATTCAGCACAGGCGGAAAGCTGGCTCATTAGAGCAATACTGATGAAGATAGTCATAAAGTGTTTGTTCATTATTTTACTCTTTGTTTGCCGCGTTAACGTCATATTGTTGATTCATTGTAATACGAATAAAGAAAACAAACGGTTTATATTTTACTGGTGATCAAATGAGTGTGCTTGGTTAATCTGTGAGCATTCAGGTATTATTATGTGACAGATATTTAATCTTGGTAAGGGGAGCACAATTGAATATAAACGCGACTCTGATTAGCCTAACGATATTGTTGTTAACCATCGTGATTGTTGGCTTAACAGTCAAGTTTGCTAAAGGTAAAACGACTCACTTACTGCAGGTGGGAATGTTGGCACTGTTATTGAATCTGGTGTTTGCCCCTGCAGGGTGGATATATTGTTGGTATTGGTCAACCAAAGCGCCATTAACACGTTGAGATGTCGCCAGTTAACACTCACTGGCGATAATCGCTAACCGCGGTTAATGGTGATATCGGAGACATAACCATGTTCTGTTGCTATTAAGGCTTGCTTGAGCATTGTGGCGGCTTCTGTTGCCGTCATAAAGCTTGATGCATTAATGTCTTTGCCACTTGTTTGCCAAAAGTCCGTTGCCATCCCTCCAGGATACACCGCAATCAATTTCATTGGGCTGCCTTTCAATTCTAATCGTAACGATTCAACTAATCCCTTTACGGCCCATTTTACGGCACAGTAAGTCGACTCATTTGCTTTGCCTGCTTGCGCTGCGGTCGACATTACCACAACGACAGTAACGTTGTGATCACGATAGCGACTAACAAGCTCACGCAACACTAGAATGCTTGAAGTGAGATTGTTATGAATTAACTGATTAATCGCTTCTGGTGCTTGTTGTTCGATAGGGCCAAAATAACCACTGCCAGCACAATGAATAACCTTGCTTGGCGGCGCTGGTAATCGCGAAAATAATGCACTGACATCTTCGGCCACACATAAGTCAGCAGCGTAAGTTTTCAGGTTTTTTTGCTCTGGCTGAGTTAGGCCAGCTATTACATCTGCTAATTTTTGCTCACTGCGACCTGTCACCAATAACGGCTGATTTTCTGCCGCATACAGTTGTGTTAGTGCAGCACCTAAGCCACTACTCGCGCCGGTAATAACAATCATAATAAAACCTTCAGCTCAATATTTACTAGGTTGGCTACTATAACAATGCCTAAGTGAAGCGCAAAGTAGTTGTCGTCCATTTCTCAAATCGATTTTCAAATTTGTTGTTTGAGTCAATATAAGCTTATTAATAGGTAATACGTTATTTGGTCAGTGTTTATTAGCCCAAGCTGAAATTAGTTGGGTAAAGCTGAATAAATTACACAGAACGCTTTGTATTTTGACGATAAAGATTGTCTAATAACGCCTTATATTATGTCTGCCGACTTCACGCTATTCCTAATAACGAGACTCTCCATGCTTGAACTCACGCTCCAACTCGCGGTTATTTTATTTTTCGTTGCTCTGGTTGCGGGGTTTATCGACTCGATTGCTGGTGGCGGAGGCTTACTGACCATTCCCGCATTAATGTGGGCAGGATTACCTCCAGCAGCGGCATTGGGTACCAATAAACTGCAAGCATGTGGTGGGAGTTTTTTTGCGAGTTTATATTTTGTACGTAAAGGAATGGTTGATTTACGCAGTATCAAACTGTCGTTGATATGCGCT
>NZ_PJAP01000417.1:0-5058 GCF_002836795.1 Shewanella sp. 11B5
CTCTTGAGCTGTTAAGTAAAAGAAACAACTCACTTAACCGATAACTTTTAAATCTAGTTTTGAAAAATAACGGTTTTACATATCTCGAACCCCAAATACCTCAACGCCATATATGGCGTGTTTGCAGCCCTTAAAAACGGGTATATTTATATAAGCTTGAAACGACTAAGTAACTGGCTTTGCGTCCTCTCACGCTACATCCGCTCCGTTGGGCTGCCTTATAGGAGTCCATTTTATTTCTTGCGATTTTTAGATACAAAAAATCCTGTAAGCATTTGATGCGTAAAGGATTTTTTATTTTTAATTTGGTCGGTATGAGAGGATTCGAACCTCCGACCCCTGACACCCCATGACAGTGCGCTACCGGGCTGCGCTACATACCGAAATGACTTCGTTTGACTTTAGATATAATGAAAATATCATCATAAATGCCAATCACTTAGCATGACTGAGAGCCTTGGGGGGTTACTAAGTGGATAATTACTGTATCAATTGCGATTTGTTTACGCAAGTAGTTAGTTATCAGTCGGTTATCGATTGATTATAAACTATCCATTAAATAAAACGCTCGACCTTATCTATGCATAAGCATGCATGATAGCGCTTAATGAAAAGCTCGCTCGTTTACAATATTTAAACTAAATATCTTATTCGTTATAAAATATTTTATTGATTATAAAGTCTACGACCTTCACGCATTACTTGGATCAATTCTGGTGCGCTCATTTTCTTATCTAAACGTTTTTTATAGTCTAAATCGTAAATGCGGTATTTACCGAAACTATCCAATACTGTTATTTCAGCTTTCTGGTAAATGGCAAAGCGGCGGCTGTCGCCTATGTAAACCCAGGTTTCATTATTAGGTTCTAACAAGCTGCGGCCTGAACTGTAATCTGTACTTGGATTAGTGCAGCCTAACACATGGCTTAGCAAGGTTGGCGCTATGCCGTAATGGCTGGTGCGGTAATTCACTTTATTACCATGGCTGTCGGGCCAATGGATGATCAGCGGCACTTTAACATTACCTGGCGATAAATCGCTGCGGGCGTCGCTGGTATTACTGGTAAAGACCTGGCCGTAAGTGCCAGTGATGAGCACAATGGTATCATCACTAACGTTATTGAGTAAGCTTGCCAGTTGTTGGTCTATAAAGTTAAGTGATTGACGATATTGATTAAACAGCACCTTTTGCGCAGGCTTTAATGCCATATGCGGTTTGATGGTTTGTACGCCTAAAAATCCGACTGGGGTGTCGTAATCTTTTGGTGCGGTAAGATTCACTAAGGCAAACCACGGTTGTGTTTGTTTTGGCTGCCAAGCATTCACCGCATTAATGGTGTTGATATCGGCATCTGCGCTGCCATTATCGCCTTCGCTGATATGAATGTTTATACCGCTGAACATTGCGCTATTAGCAGCGTATTGATCATTTTCAGGCGCAAACATGGCTAATTGATAGCCTTGTTGTGACAGAGTGTTGGTTAATATTGGGCTGGTGCTATCAAACTCTTTGCGATCGCTGTAGTTGCCTTGTAAGCCATACATGAGGGTAAACATGCTAGTTTCAAAGTCTGTACCACCACTATAGTGATTCATAAAGTGCTGATTTTGAATACGATACTGGCTTAAGAACGGCATGGTGACACTGTCGACCATGTCTGCTCGTAGGCTGTCTATGCTGATAACCATGACATTGGGTTGGCTGTCTGCAGTACATTGCATCGGACTGATGGGATAGCTCAACTTACGTGATTTAGTGTTGCGAGACTCTGTTGACTGCATGCTGCTGTCAATGCCGTGATTTTCCATAAACGAGCGTGCTGTCGCAGGGTATGACACTGGATAGGCGTCGTCAAAACGGGTGACTTCAGTCATATTGGTCGCGTCGGCCCAAATATGAAATAAATGGCTGCTGACAAAACAGATACCGACAAACAGCACCACTTTGTTGCCCCATTGTTTTTTCTGAATTTTGTCGATGCGTTTCCACAGATAATTGGCTGCGGTAAGCTCTACAATCACAATGACGATAGGTGTCACTATATATGAAGTGCTGTGTAATAGCGCGTTGAGATCTTGCCAGGCTAAGTCGAACGCAAAAGGACTTAAATGGATACCGTAGTCGTCATAAATAATGGTGTCATACAGTAGGGCATATAAACCAAGAGAGGCGATAAATGCAGCAAAACCACGTAAAATTTTGGAGTAAGGTAATAATAAGGTAATCGGGAAGATAAAAATTAAGTAACCGATAAAGGCCAAAAAGGTAAAATGACCAATGGTGCTGATTGACAGGTATGCCCAACCAATAATGGTTTCTGGGTAGCCGACACTGCCAATATATCGAGCGCCAATTAACATCGCTAATATGCCATTAAAGAAGGCAAACCAGTGACCCCAATTAACTAAGCGTGACACTTTATCACGCGTCATTTGCTGCTTTTTGCGCTCGATCATGTTAACTCGTATTCCTACGTTATTATCACAGACTATTTTCAGTGTAACTGATTGTTAGCATTGGTGATAAATTTTATTTAGTCGATTACTTAACCGACTGTGTTAAGGCTTTAGCAAATTGCTCGGCAACTTTTTGACGTGATTCACCTGGGACTTTTTTGTCGAGTAAATGGGTCACGCAATTGCCCAATACCATTAGGCTTAAATCGGTAGGAGCTTGATGCTTAGCTAGTACTGCAAGCAGCTCGCTGATAAGTGCTTCAACTTGAGTGTTTGTGTATTTAGATTGAATTGCCATAGTCAGAAAACTTCAATAAATAATGAATTAGCTGCACATAATAACGGATTTAGCCGGCGCTCGCCTCAAGTTTTATTCGCTGTATGTGAGGAATATTGTAAACCCTTGTTCGATTTATACGGTTGGTCTGATATCATTCTTTTTTAAAATAACATCTGCGACAGACTAGGATTAACAAGGCTTATGAGCATTAGTATTGAGCAAGCAATTATTCACGAAATTTCTCAAGACAGTCAGGGACAAATGCGTTGTCGTTTACGTCCGCAACCGTTGTTGAATACTCACGCCGTTGAAACCATGTTAGAAGAGTTGCATCAAACCTATTCGGGTAAAGCGGGCAAGGGATTTGGTTTTTTTGGAACCCATGGCGATGATGGCGAAGCCAACAGTGAATTTTCTGATGCTCTGACCGGTTATCGTAAAGGCGATTTAGGTTTTGTTGAGTTTAGCGGTCAAGCGAGCCAACTGTTGCAACAAGAACTGGCCAAGTACGATTTTAGCCAAGGCGGTTTTTTGTTGATGTCTTGCTACACCAGCATGACAAGCGACTATTTATTTGTGGCGTTATTAAGCGCTAAGTCGTCGATGACAGTATTAGATGACATGGAATTGTCGCAAAACAACCATTTAGATTTAAATAATATTCAGTTAGCGGCGCGTATAGATTTAACCGAGTGGCAGGCAGATAAAAGCTCACGTAAGTATATTTCGTTTATTCGTGGCCGTGCTGGCCGTAAAGTTGCCGATTTCTTTTTAGACTTTATGGGTTGTGTCGAAGGGGTGAACACTAAGGCGCAAAACAAAACCTTGATCCATGCGGTTGAAGATTTTGTCGCGGGCAGTGAGTTAACCAAAGATGAACGCCAAGATTGCCGTAACAAGGTATTTGAATATTGTTCTGAGCGCGCTGACGCTGGTGAAGTGATTGAGGTTAAAGACTTAGCAGATGAGTTAGCGGATTCTGGTATGGATTCATTTTACGATTTTGCTTGTGGCGGCAGCTATGAGTTAGATGAAGAGTTTCCAGCTGATAAAGCCAGTTTACGCAGCTTGAAGAAGTTCTCGGGTACCGGCGGTGGGGTGACATTGAGCTTTGATGGCGGCCATTTAGGTGAGCGGGTTATTTATGACCCGATATCTGACACTATTTTGATTAAAGGCGTGCCAGCTAATTTGAAAGACCAATTAGATCGTCGCTTAAAAGGCGAATAACGTAAGCTTAATTGGTATTGTTACAACAGCGTCCTATTTGGGCGCTTTTTTATGAGCGAAGATAATAGCGAGTCTAGGTTTAACGCGTGCTATGCTTTGGTGAGTTAGCAAGTGAAGCGAGCTAACATGTTGTAGGATCTAGTATTGCGTGTGATTTTTGGGTTCAATAGCGTGCAAAGTGACATTAACTTACGCAGATTTTTTATATCAATATACTGATGCGTAAACGTGTCAGTGGCGGTGAACTTTGCAACTTTTTGTTTGGATTTATCTAACGGCTTAGCTCATGGCTTATTTAGCAAATTACCGAACAAATTATCTAACTGGTACGATTTTTGGCGCAGTTGAATATTTTACTTTTCATTCATTTGTAGTTGAGTAAACTAGCGCCACTTTTTGAGTGTTTTTGTTTGTTATGCTTGTAATAGCCTAACGGACTTTGGGGGAGCGATGATCACTGCATACGCCTATCAAAATAGAGAATTAATCACCACCGAATTGAATGTGGGCGATAAAGTCCCTGAATCAACCTTGTGGTTAGATTTATTAAAACCCGATGATGCAGAGCGTCAATGGTTGAGGCTATTCTCTGCTGAAGAAGTTCCTGACGAAGAAGATATTAAAGAAATTGAGGCTTCGGCGCGTTTTTATCAAAACCAAGACGGGTTACACATTAACTCGTTGTTTCCTCAGCGTGTGAGTTCAGATGTACGCGCAGTGAACGTGTCGTTTAACTTGCGAGAACGTTTTTTGCTAACAATGCGTGAAGAAGATGTCGGCCTTATTCGTTTACTGCGTAATTACCTACGTTTAGGGCGCTTGGATATTACCACTCCACAAGGCTTGTTGTTAGAGCTCTTTACTTTGAAAGTTGATTATCTATCTGACTTAATTGAAGATATTTATAGTATTTTAGAAAATGTTGGCGAGCAAGTATTTAATGACGAAGAGCTTGATGGCGTTTTTAAACTGATTACCTTACAAGAAGATTCGAACGGTAAAATTCGATTAAGTTTGTTGGATACTCAGCGTTCATTACGTTATATGCAACGTTATTATCGTGACCGATTGTCGGATGAAAACTTAAAAGA
>NZ_PJAP01000418.1:0-5046 GCF_002836795.1 Shewanella sp. 11B5
CTGCATCAGTATCGATATTAGGAACCAAAACTTCTTTTAATTCAGCCATTTTGTATCCCCTTACGCGAACTGTGGGTTAATCTTGTCAGCATCAATACCATATTCAGCGATGGCTTTAGTCAACACATCAACAGGCATTTCATTACGCTCAACAAGAGACTTCAGTGCCGCAATAACAATAAACTTAGCATCTACTTCAAAGTGATGACGTAAGTTTGCGCGGCTATCGCTACGGCCAAAACCATCAGTACCAAGTACTTTATAGTCTGTCGGTACGAAAGCACGTAATTGCTCGCCGTATATCTTCATATAGTCAGTCGCCACAATCGCTGGCGCGTCTGCAGATAATACTTGGCTAATATACGCTTGCTTAGGTTCAGCTGTTGGATGCAACATGTTCCAACGTTCAGCAGCTTGGCCGTCACGAGTTAACTCGTTAAAGCTAGTCACACTGAATACGTCAGCGCTTACGCCAAAGTCTTTTGCTAATGCTTGTGCTGCTTTACGCACTTCTTCAAGTATCGTACCGCAACCCATTAACTGCACTTTACCTTTACCACTACCGGCAACTGTTTCAAGCTTGTAAATACCTTTGACAATACCTTCTTCGGCACCGGCTGGCATTTCTGGCTGAACATAGTTTTCGTTCATTGTGGTTAGGTAGTAGAAGATATCTTCTTGATTTTCGCCATACATACGACGAATACCATCTTGCACTACAACCGCAATTTCATAACCGTAAGTTGGATCGTAAGAGATACAGTTTGGAATAGTATTAGCTAATACGTGGCTATGACCATCTTGATGCTGTAAACCTTCGCCGTTCAATGTTGTACGACCTGAAGTTCCACCGACTAAGAAACCACGTGCGCGCATGTCGCCAGCAGCCCATGCCATGTCACCAATACGTTGGAAACCGAACATAGAGTAGTAGATGTAAAACGGAATTGTTGGCATGTTATTGACTGAGTAGCTGGTTGCAGCTGATACCCAAGATGACATTGCGCCTAATTCGTTAATACCTTCTTGTAAAACCTGACCGGTTTTATCTTCACGGTAGTACGCCACTTGATCAGAATCTTGTGGAATATATTTTTGGCCTTCGTGAGCATAAATACCCACTTGACGGAATAAACCTTCCATACCAAAAGTACGTGCTTCATCAGGAATAATCGGCACAATACGCTTGCCAATACCTTTGTCTTTCAATAACGCAGTTAATACTCGGACAAACGCCATCGTTGACGAGATTTCACGGCCATTAGAACCTTTTAAAATCGAATCAAAAATTTTCAATGAAGGAATTTCTAACTCTTCAGTGAATTTTTCACGGCGTTGCGGTAAATAACCTAATAATGCTTCACGGCGACTCTTTAAGTATTTCACTTCTTCAGAGTCTGGACCTGGATGATAGAAAGGCAAATCTTCTAGCTGGTCATCAGGGATCGGGATATTGAAACGATCGCGGAAGTAACGAATAGACTCAGCGCCCATCTTCTTCACGTTGTGAGCGATGTTTTTACCTTCGCCTGCATCACCTAAACCGTAACCTTTAACTGTTTTAGCTAAAATAACGGTTGGGCGACCTTTGGTTTTTTGTGCATGTTCAAGTGCAGCGTAAACTTTAACAGGATCATGACCACCACGGTTTAAACGCCAAATGTCATCATCTGACATGTTAGCAACCATTTCGGCAGTTTCTGGGTACTTACCAAAGAAATGCTCACGCGTGTACGCGCCGCCTTTGGCTTTACAGTTTTGGTATTCACCGTCTACGGTTTCTTCCATTAACTGCAATAATTTACCGCTAGTATCACGAGCCAATAACGGATCCCAATAGCGTCCCCAAATCACTTTAACCACTTCCCAGCCTGCGCCGCGGAATTCGCCTTCAAGTTCTTGGATAATTTTACCGTTACCACGAACAGGACCATCAAGACGCTGTAAGTTACAGTTAACGATAAATACTAAGTTATCTAATTCTTCACGTGCAGCTAAACCAATAGCACCTAATGCTTCTGGCTCATCACACTCACCGTCACCTAAGAAACAGTAAACAGTCTGCTTAGAGCAATCTTTTAAACCACGGTCAGTTAAATACTTCAAATAACGCGCTTGGTAAATCGCTTGAATAGGACCTAGACCCATCGATACCGTCGGGAACTGCCAGTAAGTAGGCATTAACTTAGGGTGTGGGTACGAAGAAAGACCTTTGCCATCAACTTCTTGACGGAAGTTGGCCATTTGGTCTTCAGTAATACGGCCTTCAAGGAACGAACGCGCATAAATACCGGGTGCGATATGGCCTTGGAAATACACCAAATCACCACCGTCATGCTCGTTAGGCGCACGGAAGAAATGGTTAAAACACACATCGTAAATTGTCGCACTAGACGCGAAACTTGAGATATGGCCACCAAGCTCTAAATCTTTCTTAGAACCGCGTAACACCATCGCCAATGCATTCCAGCGAATAATCGCCCGAATACGGCGTTCCATTTCTTGGTTGCCAGGCATGTTTGGCTCTTGGCCTGCTGGAATCGTGTTTAAATACGCAGTAGTCGCGTTATACGGTAAGTGAGTACCGTTACGGCGAGCTTTGTCGATTAATTTTTCGAGTAAAAAGTGTGCACGTTCAGGCCCTTCTTGCTCTAACACAGCTTGTAGAGCATCAACCCACTCTTGGGTTTCTGATGGGTCTAAATCTTGAAGCATATCTTCAGACATCTCGCAGTCCTTCTCTATATACGGATTATATTTCGGCTTTTTGCTGCTTGTTGACACAGCAAAAGTGTATTCTTATTCAAAGTGACAAGTGTTACACGCCGCTCTTTAAACGGCGCAAACTACGTTGCAACCGACTGTCTTCTTCTCTTACTGACAACATGACTTCTTCGATGTAGCTTAAATGCTCATTCGAAGCTTCACGTGCAGCGTCTGGGTCCCGGCGTATAATCGCAGCCAGTAACGCGCGTCTGTGATCATTTGCCATGGTGGAAGCTTCTTCGCGTATGCTTAAAAGCTCCAAATTTTGTGCGACATTTTTGTGCAGCACAGGGGTTAAACTTAATACTAAATGCAACATAGCAACATTGTGTGACGCCTCAGCAACCGCACGATAAAAACGTACAATGGCAGCAGCTTTGGCCTCAATATTCGTCGCAGCTTCTACTTCAATAATTCGTTTTTGAATATTCTGCATATCCGCATCGGTGCCGCGCAGCGCAGCATAATACGCCATCATGCCTTCTGTGGCGTGACGGAATTCGAGTAAGTCATACTGACTTTCTGAGTCGTTATGCATTAATTCAACGATAGGATCGGCAAGACTTTGCCACAGTTGTTCTTTAACATAGGTGCCACCGCCTTGACGACGCATGAGCAACCCTTTAGCTTCTAATTTTTGAATCGCTTCACGTAATGAAGGACGAGACACTTCAAATTGTACCGCGAGTTCGCGTTCAGGAGGTAGTTTCTGACCAGGCTGCAAACTGCCTTCAAGGATCATCCGCTCCAATTGCTCCATGATCACATCAGAAATTTTTGGCTGGTTAATCTTAATATAAGCCATGTAGCGCTCTGCTCCCTAAACAAGCAATTGTCAATTGGTCTTACCAATTAATATGAGAGAGCGCACTTTATCAAATCATACAAGCCATGTCTAGTTATCAGCATACCGACAAAAGAACACCGCTTTGTTTAAAACGCTCAAGCCCAGAGCATAACTGAAATTTATGCATAAGGGGTCAGACCATTTATCCGAAAAATCCTAGAAACTAGAGCGCTACGCTGCTAGAAGCTATAAAATCTCAGCAGCGAAGCTGTCCTAGCAGGACGTAGTCCGCCCTAGAAGCGCAGCGCACTAAAGTCTAGCTAACAAAACCAAAAATAGTTAATACAGAAACCATGGTTAGCAATAACACAAAATTACGCTTACTCAATGCCAGTAATGCCAAAGTAGATTGCACACTCAACGGCGCATCTCCTGCTTCAGGTAAAGACTCTGCGGCAACTGCAGTATGGGTCACTATTGTTTTAGCTTCAGTATTAACACTTAAACCATATTGTCGCCAAGCGTTTAACCCTTCACTAAACTGGCCACTTAACACATAACCAAAGCTAAACACCCGACTTGGTAACCAATCAAATATCATCTGTAAACGATCTACCAATGGCATTTCAAGCTTATTCTTACTGTTGTACTCACTATAAAAACGCACCGTACAATATAAAATGGCACCAACAGGGCCTAAAAATATTAAATATAATGCCACCGCGCCGTAATAGCGGTAATTAATCCACGCCACCGTTTGGCCTACTTTGCGGCCTAAATCCTGTTCGTCCACGACATCCAAAGACTCTGTAGGATCCAACTCGCTAGCGTAACGATAACAAGCTTGTACATCGCCGCGACATGCCGCTTGAATATACTGCTTAAACACACTTCGTAATGTTTGGTGACTAAAACAAATAATTGATATCAACACCCAAAATAATAAGCTCAATAAATCAAAAAAAATGCCATCAAGCAGAAAACTGATTAACAGGACTAATAAGGCAGGCAACACGATTGCAATCACGACACCAACTGCTGACTTTAATGATTGGCTATCCCAAAACTGCTTTTGGTAACGCATCATCACACTATCGAACTGCCAACCACTCGGCAGAAGCTTCATACGCTCAACTAGAATTGCCACTAACAATGAAAATAACGCCATGAATATCCTTTTAACTTCTATTCAGTTGCTGCTGTCGCCATTAAAGAACAGTGCTTACGTGGGCGATAGCTACATATGTTATCTAACAAATACAATCCAACAACAACTATGACCACAAAATTAACCTAAGCCACGGCAATGGCTTGCATATATCGAGGCCAATCAAAGCTAAACCCGGGGTCAGTTTTACGCCCTGGTGCGATATCGCAATGGCCGACAATATTATTTACGTTAATCATAGGATATTGCGCCATTAACTCCAATGTTAACAGCATTAATTGATGATATTGCTCATCGGTATAACCACTACTATCGGTGCCTTCCA